>DAOTZF010000145.1:0-18514 GCA_034434415.1 Anaerolineales bacterium
GATTCCCAGTGCTTTACGCTGCGCCTCGCGCCACATTTCGAGCCGGGCTGTGACTTGCGATTCGTACCCCTCTGCGGAGGGTGAGTAGAAGTAGGTCCCGAGCAAACGCTTGGGCAGATATTGTTGAGGAGTGAAATGACCCTCATGATCATGTGGATAGACATAATCTTTGCCGTGCCCCATCGCAGCGGCGTCGCGATTTCCATCCATGAGGTGTCGCGGCACGGATACCTGTCCCTCCTCCTCGATCTTCTTCATTGCTGAAAAATAGGCACCCGCGCTGTTCGATTTCGGGGCGGTGGCGAGATATAATGTCGCTTCAACGATGGGATAGATACCTTCCGGCAGCCCGATGTAATCGAACGCGTGCGCGGCAGATGATGCGATAACCAACCCCATCGGGTCGGCTAAGCCGATATCTTCACCGGCGAGGATGATCAAACGGCGGATGATGAAGCGCGGGTCTTCGCCCGCGTAGATCATCTTGGCGAGCCAGTAGAGTGCGGCATCTGGGTCACTCCCTCGGACGGATTTGATGAACGCGGAGATCGTATCGTAATGTGCATCGCCATCCTTGTCGTACAACACCGCGCGTCGTTGAATCGACTCCTGGGCTACATCCAGCGTGATATGAACAACTCCATCTTTTTCCGGCGGCGTGGATTCGACCGCAAGCTCGATCGCGTTCAACGCATTGCGCGCGTCGCCGCTTGCAGTGTCGATGAGGTGAGCGCGGGCGTCATCGTCGAGTTTGATTTCTTTGTTTCCATATCCGCGTTTTTTGTCGGTCAGCGCGCGGTCGATGAGGATGCCTGTTTCTTCCTTGTTCAAATTCCGTAGTTGAAAAACGCGCGAACGCGAGATCAGTGCTTTGATGACTTCAAAATAGGGATTTTCCGTCGTTGCACCGATAAGGGTGACGACTCCCGCCTCCACGTGGGGGAGGAGCGCATCCTGTTGCGCCTTGTTCCAACGATGGACTTCGTCTACGAATAAGATCGTACGTTCGTTGTGCAGGCGGCGGCGCTCCATCGCTTCGTCGATGATGACACGCAGGTCGGCTTTTCCAGCGAGGATGGCGGATATAGTCACAAAACGGCTTTTCGTGGTGTTCGCAATAACTTGGGCTAATGTTGTCTTGCCTGTACCCGGCGGTCCCCACAAGATTATGGATGAGAACAACTTGTCGGTTTTGATCGCGCGCCACAAAAGTTTGCCTTCGCCGACGATATGTTCCTGCCCAATGTATTCCTCCAGCGTGCGCGGACGCATCCGCGCGGCGAGCGGCGCCTCGGTTTTCATTCGTTCCTGCAAGGCATGGTCAAAGAGGTCGTTCATAGATGGGATTATAAATGAGACGTCACAGGTCTCAAAGACCTGTGACGTTTGAAAAGCGTCCTAGGTTGAAACAATTGTCCCGTTAGAAGGAGGCGACGGCGGTCTTCAAGTCCGTGTGAGTCTCGATAAACATGTCGAACCCGGCAGTCTCGAATGCTGTGCGAGCTTCGGGTGAGATGTTGAGAAGTTTTAAGTGAGGAGATTTATACGTCCCGGCGCTGATGCCTTTTTGGACCTCTTCATCGCTCATGTTCGAATCTGTATCGAGCGCGCGAAGCTGGTTGAACACATCGTGAAACGCGCGTAAACCCGCACTGCTGACGAATTTCACATGCGAGAGGTCGACAAGAATGTGGCGGGTGCCGCCTTTGATCAACTCGTTGGCTTTTGCCAGGAATTTTTCGTACGTGCCCGAATCGATGTTCCCGTCCACGTGAATCACGGTGACCGGGACACTGCCATTTTCGGTGAAGGCTTTGATTTCCATGTCATTCTCCTCTCGCTTTGTAAACTATTGTTTGATTATATCCCTGCCTTGAAAGTTGAATAGGGGCAACTTGATATTCAGGCGTTCGGGGTTTCGGGTACGCCTTTCTGGTGTGAGCGGTTCACAATGTAGATGCCCGCCAGTGCAATCGTTCCGCCAATTCCCTGCCAGATGCCGGGAATCTCACCAAGCAATGGAATCGCGAGCAGGGTCGTGACCACCGGTTGCAGGATCATCGTCGGCGCTACAATGGAGGCGGGCAGGTGCCCAAGCGCGTAGGCGAGCGCCATGTAGCCAATCAGTTGCGAGACGATGGCTGAGGCAAGAAACACAAGCCAGGTCCGCGAATCAAAACCGACCAACGGATATTTCAAAGCAATATTGATTATGAAAAGCGTTGCACTTGCGCCCACCCCAACGAACCAGATGTGGCTGACAGAATCAAACTGTGTGCGGCTCTTTTCGGTGAAAAGATAGTAACCGCCGTAAAAGACCCCTGTGAAGATCGCCATCACATCGCCCAGCCCGAAGCGCGGGTGCAGGATGAAATCTGTGCCCATGATGAGTGCGGCGCCTGCCAGCGTTAGCCCAAGCCCTCGCCAAAATTCACGGCTCAATCTTTGCTTAAAGATCAGCCATGTTCCGAGCGCGACCCACAATGGTGCCGTGTTGCCCAGCAATGTCGCGTTCGCGGCGGTGGTGTATGAAAGCGCGGAAGTCCATAGCGCCAGGTCGCACGCCGTGAAAACGCCCGCGAGGAGCGGGAATAGCACAGAACGCGTTGCGATCACCGGGTTGCTTCGGACTTTTGGGAGGAAGAAGGGTAACAACAAAAAAATGGAAAAGAAAAGCCTATAAAAAGCAGTGACCGGTCCCGGTGCATCTGCCCAGCGCACGAACATCGCCGAAAAACTTAATGCCAACACGCCCACGCCGAGCGCGGCATACGCAAGAAACGATTTATTTTGCGCCATGGATTATCGAACCTGTAACCGATCGAGCGCGGATGGAATTTCTGCAAGCGACGAGACGACCGCGTCCGGCTGGACGTCCGGTTGATCTGCCCCCCGTGAACCGGCACGTCTCTTGATCCAAATCGTCGCCAGGCCGGCGTTCTGTGCGCCACGGATGTCTGCATCCAGGTTGTCGCCGATCATCACCGCTTCGCCAGGAAGGAAATACCAATTCGACAGTGCTAATTCAAAAATTCGCGGATGCGGCTTGCGGTAACTGCATGCAGCGGAGGTCAACGCGAAATCAAAGAAACGACCCAGGCCAAATTTATGCAGGAGTTGTTGCACATCCTTATCGTCTCCGGCGTTCGATATCAATCCCAGGCGATAGCCGTCCTCCTCGACCTTTTTCAAAGTGGAGAGCGCATCCTCCTCCAGCATCCAGTTCGTTTGGGTGACAGCGAAGAGTCTATCCAGTGCCTCCCGGATCACCTGATCGGAAACTTCACCGTAGCCTTTATCTGTCAGTACTTCCCGCAGGACGAACGAGTACGTCGTCTCAAGTAAATCCTTTTCACGCTGTTTGAAGTACTCACCCAGCCGTCGGCGGAATTCCATTGGAAACGTGGAAAGGTTGAGTTCCAAACCCTGTTCGCGCAGGTACAGGGTCAATGCCTCGTCGCCGCGCGAACTAATGGGTTGGGTGGCGTCGCGTTCGTGCATGAGCGTTCCGCCAAGATCGAAGATGACCGCGCGAAGAATATTAGGCGACATTGCAAAACGAATTCATAAATCCTGTTTTTCTGATGAACAGGAACAATAAATCGACAGCGCCGTGCGGCGAATCTTCCTGTCGTTTGTTGAATGTGTCATGGCGGAGCGATTCTAATTGATTTTTACCGGCTCTTGTGTGTGTGGACGTGGTGGCAGGGTTGTAACAAGCACTTTGTCCACCCGGCGGCCGTCCATGTCGATCACTTCGAAGCGCAGACCATGCCATTCAAAATGATCGGTGGCTTGAGGTACTCGTCCCAGCGACATCATCACAAACCCACTGAGTGTTTCGTATTCATCTTCGTGAGGCAGGCCAGGCAGTTTGAATATCTCCCTAAATTCATCGACCTCCAGCATCCCGTCCAGCAGCCACGAGCCGTCCTGCCGTTGGGTGGCTTGCGGTTCCTCCAATTCAATTTCGCCGACGATCTCTTCAATGATGTCATTGATGGTGAGTAAACCTTGTAACCCACCGAACTCGTCGATGACCAGAAGGATCTCGGTTCCCTTCTCCTTGAAGATCTCGAGCGCGCGCGAGGCAAACATCGTTTCTGGAATGAAGAATGCAGGTTTCAGCAGATCTTTCAACCGGATCTCCTCGCCGCTCAGGCTTTTCACAAGTAAATCGCGCGCCTTGACGATACCCAAAATCATGTCGAGGGTTCCCTGCCGGACGGGGAAGCGCGAATACTCGCTTCCGCTGATCTTCCCGCGGATTTCATCGAGCGTATCATTGACATCGAGGTACACAACATCAGTACGCGGGGTCATTAATGAATACACGCGTTGGTCGCCAAGGCTGAACACGCCCTCCACCATATCCTGCTCGGCTTCCTCAAAGATACCCGCTTGGGTGCCCTGGTCGATCAACACCTGCAGTTCCTCTTCCGTGATCGGAGGATCGAGGGACGGTTTGACCCCAAGCAATTTCAAGACCATGTTTGTTGCACCACTCATCAATTTTACAAGTGGAGAAAACGCCCTCGAAATAAAAAGCATCGGTCCCGCCATGGCGCGAGCGATCCGTTCTGGACTGTGTAGTGCCAGTCGTTTGGGGACAAGTTCTCCTAGCCAGAGCGATAAGAATGTAATTGTCAAGACCACAATCACCAGCGCGATGGTTTCGCCATAAGGTCCGATGAGGGGAATCTGAGCTAGCGCTGTCCCGAGCCGTTCAGAGATCGTTGCGCCGCCGACCGCACCTGCCAGCACTCCAACAAGTGTGATGCCGATCTGCACTGTGGATAAAAATACGTTGGGATCAGCGAGAAGTTGCAGCGCCGTGCGTGAGGCTTTGTCGCCGTCATTCGCCAGTTGTTGAAGACGCGCTTTGCGAGACGCCACCATTGCCGCTTCAGACATTGCAAGCACGCCGTTAAGCAGAATCAATGCGGCAATGAAAATGATCTCAGTTAAATAGCTCATGAGGTCCTTTTGTTAGAGATTACAAACACTTCGATCCTTGGGCATATATATTGGCTCTTACTTCCCCGCATCAGAAATTCCGATCTGCTGGCAAACGCCAAGGCTGACCTAACCCTCGTTGAAAGATTATCCGCTATTAACCGAAAAACGAGGAGTGTCAGCCTTGGACTTGAATCACTATCTATGGAAATTTCAGACATGTTCCTGCAGACGTTCGTTACCTTTTCTCTATTGTACTATGAATGTCGCTTCTTACTCGATTGTTATACCTGCTCCTGCTTCGACACGCCCGATCACCCAGGCAGGTTGTTTTAACTCTTCTGCGCGGAGTAGGAACGACTCCAATTTCTCCTGTGGCACTCCCAACAACAGCCCGCCGCTTGTCTGCGGATCGAACAACAACATTTGATTCTCCTCGTCGATTGAGTCCGCGAATTTGACCTGCGCCTCAAAGTATGATTTGTTATCGAATGCACCACCGGCGAAACAACCATTCTCGGCATATTTCCGCGCGCCATTGATAAATGGAATTTTGATGAAATCGAGTTTCAGCGATACGCTGGATGCTGTTGCCATTTCCAGCCCATGACCAAGCAGACTATAGCCGGTGATATCCGTTCCGCCTCGCAAGCCAAACTCCACCGCGAGGTTGCCGGCGGTTTTGTTCAAGCGCTTCATCCAGTCGACGGCTTCTTGCAGATCCTTTTCTTCCACCTGTTCGCGCTTCAGTGCTGTGGTTGTGACTCCGAAACCCAACGGTTTGGTGAGCACAAGCGCGTCGCCGACGTTGAGTCTGCTTTTGCTCAACATCGCGCGCGGGTCAACAAAGCCGATGACCACGAGTCCGTATTTTGGTTCTTTGTCTTTTACGGTATGCCCACCCGCGATGACAACGCCTGCCTCGCTCGCTTTCTCCGCTCCACCCCGAATGATCTCGCTGGAGATTTCGTTCGGTAAATTATCGGGCAATGCGGCGATATTCAACGCGAGGAAGGGTCGTCCGCCCATCGCGTACACATCGGAGAGGCTATTCGCCGCGGCGATTGCACCGTAATCGTATGCGTCGTCCACAATGGGTGTGAAGAAATCGGTGGTGACAACGAGCGCGTGTTCACCGTCCAAACGCCAAACAGCCGCGTCGTCCGGTTCGCGCAAACCCACCAAAAGGTCCGGAAATGAAGCGGCATCGAAGATATCTTTCACAGGACGCAGGACCTGCGTCAGCGCGTCAGCGCTTAATTTGGATGCTCAACCCGCGCACGTCGACAGAGTCGTGAGGCGGATTTCGCGTCCGGTTCGGGGGATTGGCATGATGTAGATTTGCGGGGCGGAGCAATGCTCCGCCCCGCGATAAACCTTATTGCGGCGGCGTGGATGTTGCCGGTAACGGCAGGATGAACTGATTGCCTGTTGGGATGAAAATCGTCTGTACGCCCGGAGCCAGTTTCAGGATGTATTGATATTGCAGGATCTCGGGATTGTTCTGAAGCGATTGCCCGATCAACTCGTTTGCCTGAGCTTGGGCTTCCGCTTGAATGATCTGGGCTTCTGCCGCACCCTGCGCTGCGATCACAGCCGCGTCCGCCTGCCCTTGCGCCACTTGTCGAGCCTGTTCCGCCTCCTGTCGCTTTTGCTCAACGGTCAACTCAGCCTGCTGTGCCAGTTGTTCGGCGATCTGTTTTTGCTCGATTGCCGCAGCATATTCATCGCTGAAATGAATGTCGCGCAGGACAAAATCGATCAATTCGAGGTTATTGTCAGCAAGAGTGAGCCCCAGTTGCTCGGTAATAAATTGCACCATTTCTGCGCGCTTGGTGGAAACAACCTCTTCCACACCGTACTGCGAGACTGCATCGCGGATGATGCCGCGCGCTTCGGGACGCACGATGCCATTCTGATAATTGTTTTGCCATACAATATGCAACTGAACGACTTTGACGGGGTCGACCCTGTAAATAACGGAAGCATCAATGATGACCTCCTGCCCGTCTTTTGTGCGTGCGCGGATCGAGTCGTCACCCGCAACCTGTCCTTCTTGAGCCACCGCCGACATTGTATAGGTTTGGTTCGAAATCGAGTACGTCACTGCCTGTTCCACCACCGGCAGAATCCAATGCAGTCCAGGTTGAAGCGGTTCTGGGCGAATGCCCCCGGCACCGATCGTTTTTACAATGCCGCGCTCGTTCGATTCCACGTAGACCAGCCCCGAACCAAGCACAGTGAGCGCGATGGCGACGACCAGTACGATCAACGCGCTCGAACTCGAGCCTTTGGCGGTTTGGTTTCTGCTCGCGCGGAGCGCGGCAAGCACACCTAGACCGATGGCAACGAGCCACGCAAATCCTGCGAGCGAACGAATTACATCAACGATATTCATGGTTCCTCCAATTTGTATTTGTAATTATTATACCGCCATGATACGATGGCAACGTGCAAACGGGTACAGGCAAAGTTAACGAACTGATTCTTTTGGACGGACTTCCTCACACGAGGATTTCCTGCTCCGCGGAATTAAATCCGGCGCCGGGGCAATATCTGCTTGCCAGCGACGATTCGAACGCGCCTCTGCCTGTTCCGCTTTTTTATACGGATTCGGCACCGGGAGGTTTTATCGCCGCGCCTACATCAGTTTCGTGGACTCCCGGCATGGAAATCTTTTTACGCGGTCCGCTTGGGAAAGGATTCGTCTTGCCTGCCTCCGCTAGAAAGGTTGCTCTGGTTTCCATGGAAGATTCGCCAGCGCACGTGAGAGGATTGATCCAACCTGTACTGAAACTAGGCGCGGCGGTCGTCGTATTAACAAACTCGCATGTTGAAAGTTTGCCTGATGATGTGGAGGTACAACCGCTGACCTCTCTGGTTGATGCGCTTGGGTGGGCGGATTACGCCGCATTCGATGTGGCACGCGAGAATTTACCAGAACTGATTGAAAATTTGAGGGCTTTGAATCAAGCCCACACTTGGAAAGAAGCGGAAGTTTTCGTCCGCACGCCGGTCCCTTGTGGCGGGCTTGCAGAATGCGGCGTGTGCGCAGTTGCCACAACATCCGGTTGGAAGCTGGCTTGTAAAGATGGTCCTGTGTTTGACCTGAGGGAAGTTTAATACCAAACCCGAAACGATGTTTTTGTGAAGGACGTCAACCCCTGAAAATTGACGGTGACTTCGATGGGCACGAGATTGCCCGGCTCGAGGCTCGCGAATTCGAACGAAAAATGTGCGATACCGAATTGGTTGGTCGCAAAAGTAAAACTCTGTGTTGTGCCGTCCGGCAAGCGGACTGTTGCGATACCGTTTGCGTTTGCAATGGGTTGCAGGGTCTGGCTTTGAACGAGAATCGAAACGGTCTGTGAACCGCTTGATTGTGTAATGGATCTTGCTACAAACGCACGTGCGTGGATCGAAAGCACCGGGTTGATGGTCGCGTCCTGCGGGGTGACCGGGTTGCGATGTGCCGGGTCTTCGTTCGCCACGTCGAAATAGATCCTGCCGAGGTCGGTGATCGCAACATGGTTTTGAAATCTGTCGGTGCGCCATTCAAAGCGCGAATACTCGAAATATTGCACGAACAAACTGCCTTGTTGCTCGGCTGGCGCCACTGGGTTGCCGAATTGTGCTGTCCCCCCATTCTCTTTGTAAAAATCGAGGAAGGCGTAACAGACGGGTATTCCCGCAAACGATTCACAAGCAAACGGATTCCTCGCATCCAACGGTGTGGCGGGTTGATGGAGCGCATGCCCGATCGGCGTCAACGCGATCGTGCCTGAAGCGGTCAGTTCAAACCGCGCCCGCTGAAAATACTGCACGGTCTTTCCGTCGCGTGAAGTGAATTGTTCGGTGATCGGGTATCCGTAAACAAGGTTGGGATCACGGGTGTTAAAGTAAAACTTGAAAAATTCTCCTCGAACATTGTGACCGGTCTCCGGGAAAAATTTCACATCAGCCGACTGCGCCTGAACAATTCCCCATGACGCAAGCAAGACGGTCAGTATGATGATCGAAGCGATAACTTTACGGATCGCGCTCATCAACGACATTATATTACGCCTTGAGCAACGCTTCAACGATGCGTTCCGCCGCGTGACCGTCGCCATACGGATTTGCAGCCTTTGCCATCGCGGCATATGCGGCAGGGTCATCCAGTAGGCGCGTCGCTTCGTCCACAATTCGGCTTGTTTCTGTGCCGACGAGTTTCAACGTCCCTGCATCGACTCCCTCCGGGCGCTCTGTTGTTTCGCGCATGACCAACACAGGGATTCCAAACGTAGGCGCCTCCTCCTGTATCCCGCCGGAGTCGGTGAGAATCAGGGATGCGTGTTTCATCAAATGCACGAGTGGAAGGTAATCCAGTGGGGGGAGCAGGGTGATACGATTCGCGCCGAACAGAATCCGATTGACCGGTTCCTGCACGTTCGGGTTGAGATGGACGGGATACACAATCTCAACATCTTCACGCGAGGCAAGTTGCATGATCGCTTTACAGATGTTTTCCATGGGTTCACCAAAATTTTCGCGGCGGTGGGCGGTCACTAAAATCAGTCGTTTGGTCGCAACATTCTTGGTCTCCTTGAAGTGTATCCCCAATGTATCGAGCAATTCATTGATTTCACGCGGCGCTTCCTGTTGCGATGCAAATTTCAATGCATCTATGACGGAATTGCCAGTGACATGAATTTTTTCTGCTTCGATGCCCTCATGCAATAAGTTTTCTTTCGACCATTCTGTTGGCGCGAAGTGTAAATCCGCAGTGACGGTGGCAAGGCGCCGGTTCATCTCTTCTGGAAACGGGTGCCATTTGTTGTGTGTCCGCAAGCCCGCTTCCACGTGACCGAATTTGATCTTTCGATAAAAAGCCAGCAAGGAGGTGGTGAGAACGGTGGTCGTGTCACCGACAGCGAGCACCCAATCCGGTTTGAATTCTTCGAGGATGGGGTCGAGATGAGTGAAAATTCCCGCGCTAATTTGCGCAAGTGATTGCCCTTCACGCATCAGGTCGAGATCGTACTCCGGTTTGATGTTGAACAACTCCAATGCCTGATCGAGCATTTGGCGGTGTTGCGCGGTGACACACACCCGCGCGTCGATGTCCGATCTCTGTTTGAGCAAGCGGACAATGGGAGCCATTTTGATGGCTTCGGGACGGGTTCCAAAAACGGAGAGAATCTTCATTTCGAATTGAGATTTACGAATGACGATTGGAGGCTGGAGATGTATTCACGCCGAGACGATGCAAAACAAAGCCAGCCGATTGCCACTCCGTCACGTTCCATGCATTGACAGTATCGATCGCGATGCGTGCAGAGGTGGTGGATGCAAGGCTGGCAGGATTTATGTTACGAAACTGCGAATGATTGACGAGCAGGAGGATCGCGTCGGCATCGAGGATCGCAGAGTTGAAATCATTTGCGAGTTTGATCCCATCGAGTTTTGCGTCTGGTGCGAACGGTTCCCATGCTTTGACCTGCGCACCTTCATCCTGCAAAAGGTGAACGACTTCAATGGCGGGGCTTTCGCGCAGATCGTCCACATCGGGTTTGTACGCGAGACCGAGTGCGGCGATTCTTTTGTTCTTCAACCCGCCAACTGCCCGCTTTACCTTCTCAACAACAAACCGGGGTTGAGCGTCGTTGACCAGCCGCGCTTGATAGATCAATTGTGCAAGCTCCGGCGCGGCTTCGACGAAGAACCACGGGTCCACGCTGATGCAGTGTCCGCCAACGCCGGGTCCGGGGCTGAGGATGTTGATACGCGGGTGTAAATTTGCAAGACGGATGGCTTCCCACACATCCACGCCGAATTTTTCGGCGAGGCGCGCGAATTCGTTGGCGATGGCGATGTTCACGTCACGCGTCGTGTTTTCCATGATCTTGACCATCTCGGCTGTGGTCGCATCGGTTTCATGGATTTCACCTTTTACGAAGGTCTCGTACAAATCGCGCCCAGCCCGCGCAGACTCGGATGTGATGCCTCCGATCACGCGCGCGTTCTCGACGAGTTCGCGCAAGATCTGCCCGGGAAGCACGCGTTCCGGCGAATAGCACAGGTGAAAATCTTTCCCTGCCTGAAGGTTGGAGCGCTCCAAAATGGGTGCGACCAATTCGACCGTGGTGCGAGGCGGTGAAGTGGATTCGAGTACCACGAGGTTGCCCTTTCGCAAAACGGGCAGGATCGCCTCAGTGGCAGAGGTCACCGCGCGCATATCTGCTAGTTTGTATCGAAGTCCGTTGTGATCGCCAAATTTCTCATGTTGGAATGGTGTGGGCACGGCGATGATAAATGCATCGGCTTCTTCGGGGCTGGACGAAACGGTTAGATTCCCGGACCGAAGGGCTGATTCGACCGCGGTCTGCAATCCCGGCTCGTGGATGTGAATCCTTCCCTCATTCAGAGTGTCTACCACACGAGGGTTGATATCCACGCCATGCACTTTGAGACCATGCGCGGCGAAAGTGGCAGCGGTAGGGAGACCAATGTATCCAAGGCCGAGAACACAAAGTTTGTTGAATTTCAATGAACACCTTCAGACAGTAGAGTGATTATGGATAGCTCGAGAATTATACAGCCTGAATGGGCAGAGACCGCAGAAAACTTTTCATTGCGAGATTCGTAGTATGAATTGAATCGGGCTGGTCTTGTTGTATAATGAAATGGAGGAGCCATGAATTTTCTACTGGACCCGAATGTTGCCTATCTGTTTTTACTAGGAGGAGTGTTCCTCGCGTTGATGGCTATCGCCACACCGGGTACGGGTTTTTTTGAGATTGCCGCGCTTTTTTGTATCGCTCTCGCGGGATTTGCGATCTATAATCTCTCCTTCAATCTTTGGGCGTTCATTGTCATCGTATTGAGTGTTGTTCCATTCGTTTATGCGGTTCAGAAGCCGAAGAGGGAGTGGGCGCTCGCGCTGTCGATCCTCCTGCTCGTTGTGGGTTCGGTGTTCATGTTTGCACGCGAAAACGGATTGCCAGCAGTGAACCTGTTGGTTGCGGTAGCCGCGTCCGTTCTGACGGGTGGATTTTTATGGATCGCGGCGCGCAAATCGATGGAAGCCGCGTTTGCCCGCCCGGTACAGGATTTGGATGCGGTGGTCGGGCAGATTGGGGAGGCGCAATCCGACATCCACGATGAGGGAAGCGTGCAGGTCGGTGGGGAGTTGTGGTCGGCTCGTAGTGACGCCTCGATCAACATGGGGAGCAAAGTCCGCGTGGTCCGGCGTGAAGGATTTGTCGTCGTTGTTGAAAAGCAGGAATAAAATTATCACCACAAAGGAGTAACTACCATGGAAATAGTCACCAGCAGCGCAGTTTGTTTGTTTGGTGCGATTCTGGTTATTGGCATCGTTTTTCTTGCCAATGCCATTCGAATCGTGCCTGAATATCAGCGACTCGTTGTATTTCGTCTGGGTCGTAGTGTAGGACCGAAGGGGCCGGGAATTGTTTTGCTGATACCGGTCATCGATCGCGCGGTAAAAGCGGACCTGCGCGAACAAGTACGTGAAGTGCCGCAACAGACTTCGATCACCAAGGACAATGCACCGATCTCGATTGACTTCCTCTGGTATTTCAAGGTCATAGAGCCGAGCCAGTCTGTGTTGCAGGTAACCAACTTCGAACAGGCGGCCGCAGGTATCGCTGCAACGACCTTGCGCGCCGTGATCGGTGGTATCCCGTTGGATGATGTGCTTTCGCAACGCGAACACATCAACACCATGCTTCGCACACGCCTCGATGAAGTGACCGAACGCTGGGGTGTGAAAGTGACCAACGTGGAAATCCGCGAGATCATCCCTCCGCGCGATGTGCAAGACGCGATGAATCGCCAGATGACAGCAGAACGTGTGCGCCGCGCCCTTGTGACCGAGTCAATGGGCGATCAGGAAGCCGCAAAGAACCGTGCAGAAGGCACCAAGCAAGCCGCCATTTTGCAGGCGCAGGGCGAACGCGAATCCAACATCCTGCGTGCAGAAGGCGATAAGACTGCCCAGCTGTTGCGTGCAGAGGGCTTTGCCCAGGCACTCGAGCAGATCTACAGCGCCGCGAAAGCCGTTGACCAGAAAACGATGACACTTCAATACTTCGAGACGCTTAAATCCATCGGTGCTAGCCCATCCACGAAGTACATCTTCCCAATGGAGTTCACGAGCATGTTGGATAACTTCCTCGGAAAGAAGTAAATGTTCATCTAATTCTTGTAGGGGCGACGAACACGTCGCCCCTACATTGATTTAATATGGAAATCGTTCCTGCATCCATTTTGGATCTGAACTCCCTTTATAAACTTGAACATGCCTGCTTTGACAAGGACGCCTGGTCGCTGTTCGACTTGATCGCCGTACTTTCGTGGCCCGAGGTGATTCGACTCAAAGTCACGGAGGGCAATCAGATGATCGGATTCGTGGCGGTTGAGACGCGTCCCTCCCGAGGGGCGGCTTGGATCGCCACCATCGCAGTGGACCCTCACTTTCAGCGGCGCGGCATTGGGCGGTTATTGTTGCGTGCGTGCGAATCTCGCATCAAATCAGGAAAGTTGAAATTGACGGTGCGGGTATCCAACCTTGGAGCCATAACGTTGTACGAACAGGAGGGCTATCGCACCTCCGAGATCTGGCACGGATATTACAAGGATGGTGAAGACGGGCTGGTCATGGAGAAATCGTTGTAACTTAATTTGGCGTTTTAAGTTTACAATTGCCCAGTCGCTATTATGACCGAACCGCTTGCCGCTCCCGTATGGGTTAACACAAATCAGTCGTTTCGAATCATGCTGGAGGATGTATCTGCCCAACCGCGCGTGGCTGTGGATACCGAATCCAACAGTCTGCACGCATATCGTGAGCGTGTGTGCTTGATACAATTTTCCACGCCAAAGCATGATTACGTGATTGACCCGTTCGCGATCCCTGACCTTAACCCCCTTTCTCAAATTTTCAACAATCCGAATATCGAAAAGATCTTCCACGCGGCGGAATATGACCTGATCTGCCTGAGGCGCGATTACGGTTTCGAATTTGTCCATCTATTCGATACGATGCAGGCAGCGCGCGTGCTCGGATATCCCGCTGTGGGGTTGGATACTCTGCTTATGGAAAAATTCCAGATTCAGATGGACAAACGCCACCAAAAAGCAGACTGGGGCGCAAGACCGCTGACGCCTGCGCAAATCGATTATGCACGGCAAGATACACACTATTTATTCGGTTTACGCGATTTGCTCGAAGTGGAACTGCGTGAAAAAGGGCGCTGGGAGCTGGCTCTTGAGGATTTTGCCCGCGGATGCAACGTGGAGGATTCGAAGGAAAAGTTGAATGGTTCCTCCTGGAAAAGGTTTAGCGCACGCAAGGGGTTGAGTTTGCGCGAATTAACCGTACTTTCCGAGTTGTGCCATAGCCGGGATTGTATTGCCGAGAAATTGGATCGTCCGCCGTTCAAAGTCATCGACGACAATCTCCTGCTTGAGATTGCAAAACGGATGCCGGAGAAGGATGTCGATCTTGCAGATATCGGTCTGAGCACGAAGCAGATCCGTTTGTGGGGCGGCGAGATGATCGTGGCGGCGAGGCGCGGGGTGGCGGCTCCGCTGGTGAAATTGGATCAGCCTAAACGTCCGAGTGACGCGGTGTTGCGACGTCTCGAAAAATTGAAGAATTGGAGAAAGCAGATCGCTCAGGAGTTGAGGGTCGAGTCAGATATCGTTTTACCGAAAATGTACCTGGGTTTGTTTGCAGAGAACCCACCGAAGAATTTGCACGAACTGAAAGCGGCGATGGTCGATTCGCCGTGGAGATTCCAAACATACGGTACGCAAATCCTGGGGTTGTTCGGAGGCTGAGATGCGAATCAATTTTCATGGCGCGGCACATACAGTGACTGGGAGCCAGCACTTGCTGGAGATCAATGGACACCGCCTCCTGTTGGATTGCGGACTGTATCAGGGTCGCCGGGAGGAGACGTACTCGCGCAATTTGAACTTTGCGTATGACCCGCGCAATGTGGACGCGGTGATTCTGTCGCATGCGCACATTGATCATTGCGGCAACCTTCCGAACCTTGTGAAGAACGGATATGAGGGTCCGATCTATGCAACGCGCGCGACGGTCGACCTGGCTGCCCTCATGATGGCTGACTCGGGTCGGATTCAAGAATCGGATGCGGAGTTTGTCAATAAGAAAAAATCTGAGCGCGGGGAACCGTTGATCGAGCCGTTGTACACCGAGGCAGATGCGCAGCGAGCCGCCGATCTTTTCCGTGGAGTGGATTACGACCAGTCGTTCGAGCCAATACCCGGGGTGATCGCAAAATTTGTCGAAGCGGGTCACATCCTCGGTTCAGCCGCAATCTCGCTGGAGATCGAGGAGAAGGGAAGGAAAATCCGTTTCTGGTTTTCCGGAGACATCGGTCGATTCGGCCTGCCATTGCTGCGCGACCCGGTGCTGCCCGACCCGGTAGATTACCTTTTGATGGAGTGCACCTACGGTGACAAAAGACACAACGATCCTTCTGCCGCGTTCGATGAGTTTCGCGAGGTGGTGCGACGGACGATCAAGCGCAACGGCAAAGTGATCATTCCCGCCTTCGCTGTGGGGCGCACTCAAGAACTTGTGTACGACTTGAACATGATGATGCACGACGGCGATGTGCCGCGCGTGCCGATCTTTGTGGACAGCCCTTTGGCGGTGAACGCCTCGGATGTGTTCCGCCGCCACCCGGAGATCTTCGATTCGGAAACACGGAAATTCGTCGATGAAGCCCGTCATCCCGCGTTGGATTTCAAGATGTTAACCTATGTTCGATCCGTCGAAGAATCGAAAGCCTTGAACAAACGTACCGACCCGATGGTGATCATCTCTGCCTCTGGTATGGCGGAAACCGGGCGCATCCTGCATCACCTGCGCAACAACATCGAGGACTCGAGAAATACAGTCTGCATTGTTTCGTGGCAGGCTCCGCATACGCTGGGGCGCCGCCTCGCAGACCGCGAGAAGCAGGTCAAAATTTTTGGCGAACCGTACACGGTCAATGCAGAAGTGGCGACGATCGGAGGTCTCTCCGGTCACGCGGGACAGGACCTGTTGATCAAATACGCGACCATGGTGAAGAAAACAGTAAAAAAGGTTTTTCTGGTGCACGGCGAAGAGAAATCTGCCACGCCGCTGATGGAAAAATTATCCGAGCAGGATATGCATGCTGTATATTACCCCGACCTGCACGACAGCGATGAAATCTGAGATATAATTTCGCCGCATTATTGAATTGGGAAGGTGCCAGAGTGGTTGAATGGGACGGTCTCGAAAACCGTTGTGGGACTTGTTTCCACCGAGGGTTCGAATCCCTCCCTTCCCGCTGAAGACTCTTGAACGGATTCGAGAGTCTTTTTTTATAGAAGGAGCCGAATGACTCGTACCTCTTCGATACTTACATTTTGCCTGCTGGGTGTTATCGTGATCACTGCTTGTGGACCAAGCGCATCATCACCTACGGTTGAACTTGTTTCAACCCCATCTGTTGTTCTGCCAACCCCGACCCTACTTCTTCAATCAACTGAAACTCCGCTCCCCACAGCATCCCCAGATACGATCGCCCAATGTAAACTCCAGCCGTATTCATTTACGAATGTCGGACTAGGGTTGCCGAACCCTGCACACAAATTGCCAACCGTCGGTAGCGTTACAACTGCCGTCTTGTTTGCCGACTTCTCTGATGTTCCCGCAACCCAATCCCCAGAACAGGTCTTTGCGCTTGTTTCCCCGGATGCGGAAAAATTTTTCAGCGATATTTCCTATGGAAGAATGAATTGGGTGCTGAAACCTCATTTCGTGTGGCTGCGATTGAACCAACCCTCTGCATCTTATGGCGAGGGGATTCGTTCCTACGAAGGTCATTTGCAATTTATTCAAGAAGCAGTTGACCATGCGGATGCCGATGTAGATTTCTCGTCGGTTGACTCGGTCGTGGTTATGATTCCCCCGGAATCTGCCTCGGTTGCGTATGGTCCTGCTTTTGGGGCAAACCCCGGCGAAGGATACCGAGCCGATGGAAAGGTGTTTGCCAACGGCACTACATCGGGTGCAGACCTGCCCAGTTGGGGATTCTTATGGTTGAACCATGAAACAGGTCACACAATGGGACTCCCGGATCTGTACTCCTATCAATTTGACCCGAACAACTATGATGCCCAGCATCGGTTTGTTGGTGGGTTTGGGCTGATGGGTTATATTGACGGCAAAGCGCCTGAGTTTTTTGCATTCGAACGGTGGCAGATGGGTTGGTTGGATGATGACCAAATCCACTGCCAACCTGACGGGAATCAAACAACGAGCTTAACGGCGGTCGAAGCAATCGGCGGAACAAAAGCTGTGATGATTCCTATCAGCGATACAAGACTTGTGGTGGTTGAATCGCGGCGTGCAATTGGATACGATGTGGAACTGCCAAAAGAAGGCGCGCTTGTGTACATTGTAGACACCTCTGTCTATTCCGGCGAAGGAACGCTGGTTGTTTATCCCGTGTTTGAAAATGATCCCTATCGGTATCAATCTCCGCTGGCGGCTGGTGAATCGGTTATAGTCGAGGGCGTAACGATCACCGTGCTTGACGCGACGCAGGAGGGAGATACAGTGCAGGTGTTGTTCAATCGATAGATAAGGGCGCAAGACCTCCATACTCACTAGTCTGGAGGTCTTGAATTTTAGTGGTAAGATTCTCGAAATGAAGCTCAACCTTGCGCTTGCTCAGATCGCAACAAAATTGGGGAATGTTGAAGCAAACCTCGAAAAACATCTAGATTTCATCCAACAGGCTAGATCACAGAAAGCGGACCTGGTCGTCTTCCCTGAACTTTCGCTTACCGGGTATGTGTTACAGGATCTGGTCGCATCCGTCGCGCATTGTCCGACCGATGAAGACCCGGTCTTCAAACATCTCCTCAAGGCTTCGAACGATCTCGATCTCGTGATCGGATTTGTTGACGAAGACTCCCGCCATCGGTTTTTTATCGCGTCCGCCTATCTGTCCGGCGGACGCGTGATTCACGTTCATCATAAAGTGTATCTGCCGACGTACGGGCTATTCGACGAAGGACGCTTCTTTGCCTGGGGGGATGCTGTGCGCGCCTTCGACACGCGCTTCGGACGGGTCGGCATGTTGATCTGCGAAGATTTCTGGCACGCCTCTCCGCCTTATTTGCTTTGGCTCGATGGAGCGGATGTGATGCTGTTTTCATCCGCCTCGCCGGGGCGCGGACTCAACGACAAAGAGAAACTCGAATCAGCGCGCTGGGTGGAGCGCGTGAGCAAAGCCTATGCCAGCATGTTCACTTCGTTCGTCGCACACTGTAACCGCGTCGGTTTTGAAGACGGGTTGCTCTTCTGGGGCGGTGCGACGATTAACGACCCGAATGGAGAACTACTAGCACAAGGTCCATATTTTGAAGAAGCATTGACCGTCTGCGAACTTGACCTCAATCAACTTCGCCGTACCCGCGCGCGCCTGCCTCTCCTACGCGATGAGCGCACCGCGCTCGTGCAAAAAGAGATGAGCAGGAT
>DAOTZF010000146.1:0-6336 GCA_034434415.1 Anaerolineales bacterium
GGCGTGCAAACTCGCCGAGGTCATACAAATTGGCAAAACGATTGTAATAATGGAGGACATACCGCCGATAGGCGCCATCGGCGCGCAGTGTGGTCATCGCTGGTCCCGGTTTTATGTGCCCTTCATTTTCAGCGCCGACTCCAATTCATGTACCGCACCCATCTTCTCGAAGATCCGAATCGCACACACAACATGCTCGGCTTTTTCAGCGGGATCCTCGCGCCAGTGTGCAAGTTTGAGTCGGATCAATCCCTCTTCGTAGGGTAGGTTGAGCGCCAGCCCGTCTTCGAGTCCTTTTTGCCAGGTTTTCACTGCCCGCTGAGTTTTGCCCGTCAGTGATTCATACCAGCCCTGATAATATGCAAGATAGGGACGACCAATGGGAAAGACATTCTTGAACGCGTGCAATAGCCTGAGCGCTTTCTCGGCGGAAACCTTCAGCCGTTCGGAATCAAGCTCGCCCTTTGTCTGAAGCGCCAAGTCCCAGAGCGTAAAATAAACCTCCGCTACGGCGGAAAATCCCATGAGCAACGCATAGACCGTTGGGGAAATACCCTCGGTCAATTTCAATACCTCGTCCGCGTACTGCACGGCTCTATCGTTCTCTCGCAGTCGCAGATATGCCAAAGCAAGTTGGGCATTCGTATTGATGGAGGAGGCGCGGTTTGGAATTTCCTCAAGGATCTGTAGCGCTTCCTCCAACATGGGAACGGAACTCGCCTCATTTCCCAGCCGAATGTTATTCCACGCCACACCAGCCAAACCCCACACGATCTGCAATGGGCTGTTCCTTCGACGCGCATCCTCAAGTAGTGTCTTTTGAACGAGAAGTCCTTCAGCGATGTTGCCAGCGAGAAAAGCGCTCTCCCCCAATACAGAAAGCGCATCGCCCCACTGGCGATAGTCGCCGAGTTCCTCGCATAATTCACGAGCTTTCCGCGCCTTCACACGGATATCCTCCCACCTTCCAATGGAGATATGATATACACTCGTGACCACATTGACCGTGATCAGATTGGAGGGCTGGTTCACCTCCTTTGCAACAGCCAGAGCGCGTCCCACATACGTTTCTGCGAGTTTATGCAATTGCGCGAACCCAGCCAGAACTGCCATGCCGGAGTACGCGTTGGCGAGTTCCGGGGACGTTCCTGCTTTTTCGGCGTAGTTCAAGAAGTGCAAGATGCAATACATGATGGGCAGGGTTTCGTTGGAATAAAAAAACATTCTGCCAAGCAATTCATACAGACGCGCCGTTTCCAACGCGATCTCTCTTTCCCTGCCATGCGCGGAACCAATACGCGAGGGGACAAACCAGTGAAATACCTGCCTCACGAAGGGAGAGATAAGTCTCAGCGCGAACATGGCTGGGGATGTGGGCAGGCGATGACCCAACTCACGCAAGGCTTCGCGGATGTGCTCGTTGCAATCTGGCAACAACCCCAAACCGTAGTATGCCAAACCGATCTTTCCGTGCCAGCGCGCACGCCGCACCCGGCGGTCGCGAAGTTCCTGTGCGGTGACCGGTTTGGGAAGCTTTTCCTCCCAACCCAGCGCTTGTGCCAGAAACTGAATCGCTTCGCGGTTGGCGTAGTTTTGCACGGCTTGATCGCCGGCTTTCTCCAGATAATCCACCGCTTTGGCAATGGCATGTTGATTGCGTGAAACATCCGGTAATTCAGCGGCTTGCGACCAGTGATAGGCAAGCAGGTTGAAATACGCTTCGATGTTGCCTTCATTGCTTTTTTCGATCCATTCCGCCACCGATTGATGCAACTGCCGGCGCTGTGAGAAAAGCATTAGGTTATATGCCACCTCCTGCGTGACCGCGTGTTTGAAGATGTACGAAAGGTCAGGCGCTTCCGCTTCGACCAGGGTCAGGCTTAAGCGCGTCAACGTTTCCATGTATTCGCGCAGGGCTGGCTTATCTGAATCAATGGGGTAGATCGCTTGAAGGACGCGGAACGTGAAGATCCGACCGATAACGCTGGCAACTTTCAATGTAAGTTGTTGCGAGGGGTCGAGGCTGTCGATACGATTCGTGATCGCGGCTTGCAATGTATCGGGCAATGCCAGATCTTCGAAGTTGGTGAACCGTTCGTTGATGCGCGCCTCATCGCCATCCACGATAAGAAGCCCGGCTTCACGCAACGCGTACGCAAGCTCTTCGGCAAAGAAGGGATGCCCTTCCGATTTTTCGCGGATCAAACTTCCGATGGTGGAAGGAATCGCTTTCACTCCCAGCCGCTGACACACCAGCGACTCAACATCATCGAGCGACATCGCTTCGAGCCGGACAAGACGGGTTTCGGGCGTTTCCAGAATCTCTTTAAAGGTTTGAGGCGCAGGCTCCGGCAGGGGACGCGTGTTGAGCGCAAGCAGGATCGGTCTCACCTTTTGTTGCACATCCGCAAGCAAAGCCCACGAAGCCGAATCGAACCAATGCAGGTCTTCCATAACAATGAGCAACGGCGCATCTTGCGCGGCATGATTGAGCAGGCGCGCCAGCACTTCGCGCGTGTTGCCCGCGCGGATCTCGCCCATCATGGCGGAGGTCAATTCATTATCTTGAATCGGCGTCGGCAAGAGCACATCCAGCAACGGCGCATAGCGCGCCAAGTCTGTATCCAACTCGGTTAATTTCGAAACCACCTGAGATCGAATCGCAAGGTGGTCTTCTTCATTAAATTCCTGTTTTGCAATAAGTTCATCGAGACCAAGGATGTTATGGAAGATGGTGCGCCACGCGTGATAGGGGCTGTTCTTTTCGATCGCGTCGCCCTCGCCGCGGAACATTTTCACGCGCAGTGTTTCCGCCTGACGAATCAGGTCTTCGAACAAGCGCGACTTGCCGATGCCCGCCTCACCCTGAAAAATGATCGCCTGATACGGCGTACCGCGCGACAGTTCCTGCAACGCATTGCCCAGCATGATCTTTTCTTCGTGACGCCCGATCATTTCCGCCTTCGGGCGGATGACGCTTTTCTTCCCTTCGATCGGATGGAACACCTCGACCGGTTCGTTCCGACCTTTCACCTGCTGAGGCGCCACCGGTTGAAACTCGACCGCCTCTTTCGCGCTATCGTACGTTGCGCGATCACACAGAATCGGGATGCCGTATTTTTCGATCAACTCATCCTGCAAACCAGCCGCCGCCATCAACCGCGCCGAGAGATTGACCGCGTTGCCGATAGTGGTGTATTCGCGCCGGGTTTCGTTGCCCACCGATCCACAAAAGATGCGGCCGGTGGCAACGCCGATGTAACTGCGTACGTTCAACGCCTTGAGCTCGCGGCGGATCGTGAGCGCGGCTTGCACACCGCGCGCCGGGTCATCCTCATGCGAAAACGGGGGCAAACCCAACGCGGCGACCAGTGTGATGCCTTTATCGTCCACATTGATCTTGTTGATGCTCCCTTCGTAGCGATACACGGAACGCTGGAGCAATTTTGCGATTTGCTGGGAAAGTTCCAGTTTCGTGTGCTGGTCGAGATCGGGCAGGTTGACGAAGAGCACGGTCACACGCCGCAGTTCGGCGATCCACGCGCTTTGACCGGCGGTGAGGCGGTTGATGATGGCGCCGGGGATGTAGGGACGTAAGGAATTTTCCACACCGCTTGAGATCACCGGCACTTCGGGCATCTTGAAAATGGACGAGGGCTTGTTCAATCCGCTCAACCGCCCGCCTTGGGCGATGTTCTCTTTCAATTCGAACTCGATGGATTCGGCGATGCTATCGCTGCGAATCAATTTCCACGCGGAGGGTGTAACGATGATCTCGCCTGCTTTGGCGATGTTATTGGCGATACCGACCTCGACAAGCGGGTTGCCGGTGAGCAAAAATTCCCAGCGGTTGAACACACCGCCCACGTGTGCGGAGGTGATTGTGCCCATGCTCACTGCAAGTTTGAGGTAGAGGTTCTGGTCTTCCGCTTTGTAATTCATTAGATGCTCACGGATGTGAAGCGCACATTCCGCAGCGCGCATCGTCCACTGCCATTGGTCGGCGCGGGTGACTGAATCATCCGTCCCCGAATCCGAAGCGACGGGCCAGACCGCGATCACCGCGTCGCCGGCAAACTTCACCACATCTCCGCCGTAGTCGTGGATGATATCTATCAACCGACCGAAGTATTGGTTGAGAATGCGGGCGAGGGCTTCCACTCCGGACGGTCCGCGCTCGGCGAGACGCTCGGTGAGCAAGGTGAAACCTGTAATATCCGCGAAGAGCACCGCGGCTTGAAACTCATCCGCCACCGGTGAATCGATGGGGACGGGATTGGCAAGGACTCGTTTTTGAATCAGTTTTGGAACGTAACTGGCAAGCACTTCCGCCAGCGCTGGGTTAGACATTGACTCTCCGGGGCGATTTTGTATGTTCAGATGGATGATACCCCTCCCCTCATTGTTTGCACAGGGAAAGGAAAAAATGCATGCCAACACAGTCAGATCGCTCGGCGGACAAGCAGGCAACATCGAAATCCTGCCTGCTCCGGAATGGCTTACAATACGCAAGGAAACTACATGAAAATCCTGACCGCAGATATCGGCACCGGCACGCAGGATATCTTCCTTTACGATTCGAATCTCGACATCGAGAACGGATTCAAACTCGTCCTGCCTTCACCAACCATGATGGTTCATCGCCGCCTCAAGCAGATGCTTGCTTCGCGGACCCCGATCCTGCTCACCGGGCATCAAATGGGAGGCGGACCTTCAGCATGGGCAATCGAAGAATACGCGCGGACAGGCATTCCCGTGTACATGACTCCGTCCGCTGCGACGACGATCAACGATGAATTGGAGAAAGTGGAGGCGTTGGGAATTAAGATTGTTTCGGAAGAAGAAAGCCGTCAGCTATCAGCAGTCAGCAAAATCGAGTTGAGGGATTTTGATTTTGAATTGATTTCAAAAACCTTTTCAGATTATGGAGTTTCATTGAAAGATCTGGGGGCGATTGCAGTTGCAGTATTCGACCATGGCAACGCGCCCACAGGAGTTTCAGACAGGCAGTTCAGGTTCGATTATTTGGATGAAAGAATCCGTGAAAAGAATTCGCTTTCTGCGTTTGCTTATTTATCGAATGAAATTCCCAGGATCATGACGCGCTTGCAAGCTGTTGTGGATTCAGCGGGAGAGTTGCCTTGTCCGCTGGTGGTGATGGATACGGCTCCCGCGGCAGTGTTGGGTGCGAATTTTGACACTCAAGTGGCTATGCGTAAACAGAAGATCATTTGCAACGTCGGTAACTTCCATACGTTGGCATTCCGTTTGGGTGAGAGAGGAATCGAAGGAGTCTTCGAACATCACACCGGCGAGATCGATATAGCAAAGTTGGAGGGATTGATCCGCAAATTAGCCGATGGCTCGTTGAAGCATCAAGATGTCTTTGATGACATGGGTCACGGCGCGTTGATGTATACGGATGAAATTTTTCAATTCGGCAAGTATGATTTTGATGTGGTGGTGACGGGTCCACGAAGATCTATGTTTCGGACGATGGACGATAGATCATCGTCCATCAATCATGGTCAATCGTCGACGGTCAATGGTCGGTTGCGTCCCTATTTCGCGGTCCCCTTCGGTGATATGATGCTCGCGGGCTGTTTCGGTCTGCTGGCGGCTACGGCGGATATACTGCCCGAATTGCGAGAAACGATTTACGATTCGTTGAATGGAAATGACCGACGCAACGTCGCGCCGTGGGATAATGTGTAAAATTTCAAAGGCAATTCGGTGGTCGAGTAGACGGCGGTGATTGCCCGCCGTCATATCGAGACCACTAGTAACCTCCAAACAAAATATTTCTTGAAAATTGGTGGTCTCGATACGCCCCTTCGGGGCACTCGACCACCGAGTCTGAATGAAACAGGAGAAGATATACATGTGCGGAATTTTCGGCTACGTGACCAGTAAAGAAGCGGAACTTGGTCCCATTCTGATTGCAGCAGCAGAAAGGCTCACCTATCGCGGATACGACTCGGTCGGTGCGGCGACGATCAATAATGGAAAAATTGACCTGAGAAAAGATACAGGCAAAGTAGATTCTGTCGCAAAGAAATACAACATCGCCGAAATGCGCGGACAGCGCGGCATCACCCAGTTGCGCTGGGCGACGTTCGGTGAGCCATCACAGGTCAACAGCCAGCCGCATTTGGATTCAGATGGCGACATGGTCGGCGCGCACAATGGGAATGTGGTGAACAACGTCGAGTTGCGCGAACAGTTTATCGCCGAGGGAATGACCGTCCGTTCGCAGAACGATGGCGAGACGTGCGTGCATGCTGTGGAAAGATACATCAACCGTGGATATGAATTCATCGACGCGATCCGTTTGGC
>DAOTZF010000147.1:0-2663 GCA_034434415.1 Anaerolineales bacterium
ATGGTCGCAGTCATCACCAATCCGAAAGCGATACACGCTACGAGCCATTCTTTTGTCCGTTTTTGGAAGGCAAACCACGCTAGAGCGAAAATAAAGGGCAGGATAATTAACGATTGCGTTCTCAACAACAATAAAAGCCCGAACGCGCCGCCTGCGATAATCGCCCATTTTGTGTCGCGGCGTTCAAGCCAGCGCATCACAACAAGAGCGACGAACGCGATTCCCATGGATGTTGCAAAGTCGGTGATGAACATCTTCGTGCTGGCGGTACGAGTGTTGGAGGAGATCCACAACGTGGTCAATTCGCGGAAGATGGCGAAGAGGGCAACCGTCACACCGGCGGCGCGGGAATGGAGCTTTGATCCCAGAAAATACAATGCAACGGGGAACAACGCAAAGACCAACGTCTGCGCGGCGATGATTTTTACATAATCCTGCCCAAAGAGGAAATGCAAAACGGCGAGAAAAGTCACGTACAGCGGACGCGGCGGGATGTTCCCAAGATAGTCCGTGCCGATGAGCAGGGATTGGGAGAGGTAATCGTAAAAGCCCGCATCCGAATACGGGAACGGCGTTATGTATGGCGGTGTGATCGGCGCGTAGAAACTATTCTTTAGAGTTGAGATCGGGACAGACAGCCAAACGGCAGAGGCGGTCAACCAAATCGATAAAGGGAGCAGATATTTAATAAGTGGTGAATTGGAGAATTTATAGTTGAGAAATATCGAGCCAAGAAGAATTGCCAACACAAATTGCCAACCTAGTATCGGCACGCCGGGTTCGCCCCAGTACGCCAAGTCTTTTGTGATGCCGAGTTTGGTGAGAGAGACGAAGAGGAAAACCAAAAGCAGAAAGCAAAAGGCATAGAGCGAAGAGAGGAAGATGGATTTGTTTTGTCTCAGCGCTTCAAAATGAAATCCGTTTTTGAGGATGAGGAGGTAAAGCGCGAATTGAATCGAAAGGACGAGCAAATACCAGAGCAAAGGTCCGAGCCGCTCGTAAATTGAAATAAGGAGAAATTCCTCGGGGTCGAGGTAACGCAGGAGGAAGAGAGTCAGGCTGAACGTCAGCGCGAGAAGCGTGCAGAGAAGGATGGGTCCCGTCCGCGCGAGCGAATCCAATCGATGCGGTAGGCGCATCCCGCAAAACATCCAAAAAATAATCAGCGCAAGGTGAATCGCGATCAATGCGAGACGCGCGGGCGAGAGTGTCGCACCTTCGGATGGAATCAAAAGGAGCGCGACCAAGGCGATCGCGCCCTCGAATGCACACAGGTAAAAAAATCGCGATTTCTGCATTGAGGGAGGTTGAATCAAAACAATCAGTTTTCGTTAATAAGGAGATTGCTTCGTCGGATTTTGTCCTCCTCGCAATGACATATCAGGGCGAGTAGAACTGAAATCCGCTTTTTGCTGGCACAACTTTATACGAAAAATTTTTGACGTAGCCGAACAGGCGATCTTGCAGTAACCCCCAGTCGTTCGAGTTGAGGATTTCACGCGCCTGCATCGCGTCGGGCGCGAGCAAACCCACTTGTATTTGAGGATACGAACCGTAGATGGTCGCCCACGCCTCGGCGGGTTGCAATCCGAGTCGCTGCACGCCGGGGATGAACTCGCCGATGATGAACTCGAAATATTCCTGGTCGCGTTCACCGGCGATGTCCCATGTCATCAACACTTTGACAGCCATGTTGTCCTTTTGTGTCACTCTGAGGAGCCGCTTCGTGGCGACGAAGAGTCTCGCATGTTATTTGTGAGATTCTTCGCTCCCTCGGTCTCGATACACCGCCTTCGGCGGCACTCGACCAGCGGTCGCTCAGAATGATATGCCATTTTCAACTCGTCTGATACTCCAACACCACGACGTGCGTTTCATCAGGAAGACTGGATCGTGTCACCTTCAGGGACGGCTGGGTCTCCGGCTTCGAGAGCCCCATCTCTTTGACGAACTTGCTGAGCGAGTCGAGCGAGAGTTTTACAGCGGGAGTCGAATAATGCATCGGCACGACGAGGTTCGGCTCGATGAGACTGATGATCTCCGCCGCTTTTGCCGCGTTCAACCCGCCTCCCCCACCGACAGGCACCAGCGCGACATTGATCGTGCCAAGCGACTCGATCTCTGATTGCGTCGGCGTTTGTTTCAAGTCGCCGAGATGTGCGATAGTGATGCCATCGTAGTCGAAGACGTAGATCGTGTTGTTTGCCGAGCCTTTGCCCTTTTTCTTGCCAGCCCCGCCGCCGTCAGTGGCAACGCCGGTGACGAAGACGCCGCCGATCTCGAACTCGCCCGCGCCGTCAATCACGTGCGACGCGCCTTTGACCGCGTCCACGTTGTTGTGACCGGGCGCGTCGTGGCTGACCGTGACGATATCCGCTTTAAGTTTGAGCGCCGAATAGCCGATGGATTTGTTATCAAACGGATCCGTCACCACCGTCGCGTAGTTGCGCTCGGTGAGCCGGAAACAGGAATGTCCGTACCAGGTGATTTCCATGTATGAGGAGCCTCCGAGGGGGAATTATAACCGGAGTTATTTGTGCTTAACCAACTCTTCCACAAACCTCCACCGTTTCGTTTTGGCGTAATCCCCGCCTGCAGGGTAAAAGTATTTTGCATAATCTGCCCAGTTATCTTTTGTGCGAAAGAACGGATCGATTTCGCCG
>DAOTZF010000148.1:0-1888 GCA_034434415.1 Anaerolineales bacterium
GTGTGAAACGCAGCAGAAAATGAATCGCCGACAATCCGGAAGACGAATCCGTCGTGGCTTTCAATTGCAGCTTGCAATATCGAATCGTGGCGCGCGAAAAGCGCTTCATGTTGCTCGGGGTGCTCCCGCGCGAGTTTGGTTGAGCCTTCGATGTCGGTGAAGAGGAAGGTGACAGTGCCGGAGGGGAGATTGCTCATAACAGACTGTTTCAAAACCTGAAATGGATGAAAATTCTTCCGAAGTTTTTATCGTCTTTTTCCAGACGATGATACAGTTTCTTGATGTGCCCCTGATTGAGAAATCGTAACACCTTTTTCTTGAGTTGCCCACTCCCTTTGCCTGGGATGATCTCAACGAGTGCGATTTTCTTTTCAAGAGCCTCTGCAACAACGCGGTTGAGTTCCGCGTCGATTTGTTTGCCTTTGTTGTAAATCTCGTGCAGGTCGAGTTTTAGTTTCGCCATCATTTTCCCCACGGCTGAATAAAATCTTCAGGTTCTACGCCGAGCGCGTCGGCGATGCGGTTGATGTAATTAAAGTAAGCGATGACCTGCGTCGCGTCGTGGATGGCGCGGTCGTCCAATCCGTGTGAGCGGAGGATTTCCAAATCGTCGGAACACATTTGCGAGGGCGAGAGGGTCAGTTTCGACGCAAATTCACACAAGGTTTTATCCTGTTCTGAAAGGGGAGCAGTGCGCCAGTTCCGCGCGAGTGCGTGGACGAACGCATCCGCTTCTTGCTCGCTCATCACCTTTTCGACCTCAACACGGAGGTCATGTGCGTGTGATTGCGTTCAATAATGGCAGTGGTTTTCAAACGATACCACAACGGCAAGCATCTCGCGCTGAACGCGACTGAGCGGCGACTCGCCCATCATGGCGGTGACGTAGAACGAGATGCTGTCACGCAACATGCGCGGGTTGAGCGACATGATGTGGACGATGTGCCACACGCGCCCCGCGCGTGTGAGTGCTGCGTCGAATTGTGTTTTCAACAAGCCCGTCGCCTCTTCAATGGAAATCTGTTTGATCCACGGCATGTTATTTCTTCTTTGGAAGGAAGTCGAACGGCGGGCGCTGATTCATTTTGATGAGGCTGGCTCGCGCTTCACTCGTATGAATCACTGTCACTGAACCGGTGTCGCAACTCAGCCGTTGAAAATGATCGAGCGGCATCCCAAGGAAATGAGCTACTGCCAATCGAATCGGGTCCGCATGAAAAACTACGGCAATGATGTATTTGGGCTTGTTATGCTTATTGATGATTTTTTCCAACGCGGTCGCACAACGGGTTTGGGCTTCGACGAAAGACTCGCCTTCGGGGAATCGGAATCGCGACGGCGCATTCTGCACAATCCTCCAGATCTTCGTCAGCCCGAGCACGCGCCAGGATTTTCCCTGCCACTTGCCGATGTCTGTATCCATCAAGTCGGGTTCCTGGATGATCTTCAATTTGTGAACATCGGCGATCGGCTTGGCGGTTTCCATCGCCCTCTCCAACGGACTCGAATAGACGGCTATCAGCGGCACATCTTTCAATGCCTCCGCCAACGCCTGAGCCTGCTTCTGTCCTTTTTCGTTGAGATGCACACCGGGCAGTCGCCCTGCCATTTTATGTGACTTGACAAAGTCGTTTTCGCCGTGACGGATGAGTAAGAGGGTTGGCATGGTTAAAGGTTGAATTCAGTGACTATCGAATCTTTCTCTTCATTTCGACGATCTGTTCTTCGTTCATCGCGGGGATCTTTTCGACTTTGGCGATTCCCAGTGCTTTACGCTGCGCCTCGCGCCACATTTCGAGCCGGGCTGTGACTTGCGATTCGTACCCCTCTGCGGAGGGTGAGTAGAAGTAGGTCCCGAGCAAACGCTTGGGCAGATATTGTTGAGGAG
>DAOTZF010000149.1:0-3087 GCA_034434415.1 Anaerolineales bacterium
CTCTTCCGAACCTGAGGTCGGGCGATGCAGAGGCAGATATTCGATGATCGGTTTATCCGAGATCACCACGCCCGCGGCATGTGTCCCTGCGTTGCGGACCGTGCCTTCCATGCGCGCGGCGGTATCGATCAACTCTCTCAGGTGTGGTTGCTCGTCATAAATTTGTTTGAATTCAGGGATGGCAAGCGCGTCTTCCATCGTGGTGTTGCGTCCCGAAACGAACGGCACAAGTTTCGCCACACGATCCACTTCGGGCAACGGGATGTCCATCACACGCGCCACATCGCGCAGAGCGGCTTTTGTTCCCATCGTGCCGAACGTGATGATCTGCGCGACCTTGTCGCTTCCGTATTTGCGCGTGCAATATTCGAGCATTTCGGAGCGGCGGTCGTCGCGGAAATCCAGGTCGATATCGGGCATCGAGATACGGCCGGGGTTCAGGAAGCGCTCGAACAACAGGTCGTGTTGAAGCGGATCGACGAGCGTGATCTCCAAAACGTAGGCAACGATTGACCCGGCGGCAGACCCGCGTGCGTTGTACCAGATATTATTTTCACGAGCGTGACGACACAGATCCCAGACGATGAGGAAGTACGCCTCGAATCCCATTTTGCTGACGACACCCAACTCGTAATCGATTCTCTCCTGGACTTTTTGGCTGGTCGCCTGTTCCCCATATCGTTTCCTCGCCCCCTCTTCACACAGGTGACGGAGGTAACTCTCCACTGTGAATCCCTCAGGGACAGGGAAATCAGGAAGGTGATAGCCCTTGAACGACAAGTCCACGTTGCAACGCTCGGCGATGAGGAGCGTGTTGTTCAACGACTCGGGCACTTCAGCAAAGAGTCGACTCATCTCAGCGGGAGTGCGGAGGTAGTACGAGTCATCGGTCATGCGCATCCGCTCGGGGTCCGAAAGAAGCGTTTGAGTCTGGATCGCGAGGAGAATATCCTGCAAACGCGCGTCCTCCTGATTGACATAATGCACATCGTTGGTCGCGATGTAGCGCGCGGAATATTTCATCCCCATCTCGAGCAGTTTCTTGTTGAGATCGGTGATCTCTTTGATGTTATGTTGTTGCAGTTCGATGAAGAAGTTTTCGCGGCCAAAGACGTCGTAATACCAGTTCATCTTTTTGACGGCTTCTTCGGCTTTATCGTCCAGCAGCAACCGCGGAATCTCCGCAGACATGCACCCCGACGTGGCAATAATGCCTTCAGAGTGCGCGGCTAGGAAGTTGTGATCGATGCGCGGATAATAATAGAAGCCGTCGAGTTGCGCGGCGGAGGAAATCTTGAGCAGGTTTTTATAACCCGTTTCATTTTCGGCAAGTAACAATAAATGAGAGGACGTTCTATCGAGTTTTGAATCGCGGTCACCCATCGTCCGCGCCGCCATGTACGCTTCCACTCCGATGATGGGTTTGATTCCTTCGCCGGTCGCGGCTTTGTAAAAATCCATCACGCCGAACATCGTGCCGTGGTCGGTGATCGCGACCGCCGGCATCTCCAATTCCTTCACGCGCTTGACGAGCTTCTTGATGTTCGAGAAGCCGTCGAGCAGGGAATATTCGGTGTGGACGTGGAGGTGGGCGAAACTCATCGCAGTCTTCTAGTCTGTTAGTCTTCTAGTCTGCTAGTCAGACAAGTAGACCAAGTGGCTGGTTGGGATTATAGCACGGGTGTTCGAGAATCAAATCGACGGGAGGCTTAAAAAATCGATAAACAAAACCTCCAATTATTATCTTCGTTCATCCAGAAGATGCTCAATCGCAAGTCCATAAATTTCCTTTGTCTGCTCAAGTTGATGTTTTAAACCAGCATTGGTCATCAAGTCTAGAGCCTGACACATGTATAGGTTCCATGCGTCCCGGTCGTGCGTTTGCCAAGCCAGGCGCGCGCCGCTTTTAAAAAGCAGGGCTTTATGCAGAGCACCCACATAAGGTAAATGCGGAAGCCTGCCAATTTCCTCCTCCAATACACGTCTCGCCAACTTTACCTTATCGAATTTGATCAGCGACCTCAACCACGCCTCGCGCACAAGCAACAAAGTGAACTGGTCATCATTGCGTTCGCAGATGGATTGAATTCGATATGCAATTCGGTTGACTTCACGAATGCTGAATCGCGGAAATTCAACTACTGAATTGACAAGGTCGCGCATAACAATCGGCTCCCAAAAACTACGCTCATAGGCATAGGCGGATGTACGACATACACGATTGAGGACTATATCGGGCACAAGTTTGTCCAATTTTAGATTATGGTACGCGACTGCCTCCCCTCGAATGGCATTGATCTCAAAGTGTCGCCTCTGCATTTGGGTATAACCATCTTCAATCGTCTCAATGCTTTCCAGAACCAATTGGGCAATCTTTGCATAAATCAAAGCCTCGTCAGGGCGATTCAAGACGCACTGGGCATCATGATAATAGAGGCAAATCTGTGCAAAAGAATCAGGGAATTGCTCGGGATCAATTTGTTGAAGCAGGTTAAACGAGGCATCGCGCAAGGTGCGGTAATCAAGTTGAATCTCTCCTGGATCCTTTCCGAAGGTTGCTCGGTGATGTATCTCCTCAAGATCCATTATCTGGGAAATCAAGAGCGAGTGGTCGCTGTACATTCGACCAGCGTATTCCCTGTTGACCGCATACACATGGGCAAGTTCCATGTTTTCGAGCAGTCCCTGTTTTATCTCAACTGGAGCAGGAAGGTTATCTGCGATTTTTCGAGCAAGCGGAGGCGACGGATAACGTTTGTGAGTTGCCACGCGCCGATTGAATTCGTCATCCAAAGCACATAAGCAACTCAGATACTCCCTCGTGATGCCGCATCGCCTCGCAAATTCCCCGCGTTCTCCATGCGGAACCCAGCGTTGAAGGATTGCCACATACGTTTCACGATGAAGTTCAGACAGCCTGTATTTATCAATCCATCGCATGTAAGCCTAAAGATAAGAATCGGCGCGTTTTTAAACAACACCCTTTATCAGTTTCAGTATATTCCGTAGCAGAAACAACTCTGCGATCAACACAAGCACCTTAACAATCAAATAGATTTCTTTACACTCCACAGTACGCGAATCTGC
>DAOTZF010000150.1:0-8064 GCA_034434415.1 Anaerolineales bacterium
CTACAACGCGATCCATCCGCCGCGCAAACCTGCGCGTACGGCTTCAGTGCGGTTGGTCACATCCAATTTTGTGTAGATCGATGAGACGTGAAACTTCACGGTATGTTCGCTGATCCCCAACTCAACTGCGATCTGTTTGTTTGCCAGCCCTCTTGCCAGCAATCCCAACACTTCCAGTTCACGTTCGGTGAGCGGACCCCGTTCGACAGGGTCGCCTTCTGGTTTGAATAACAAGTGCGGCGCGCCGACGATCAGTCCCTGCGATAAGGCGTGGACAGCGGCGGTCAATTCTTCGGCGGATGAATCGCTCGGCAGGATTCCCCACACGCCCGACGAACGCTTCAAGTCCGGGATGTGAGGCAGGTCATCGCTCAGGAGGAGGATTCCAGCCGGCGAAGGGGAATCCGTTTCACTATCCCAAAAAGAAGCGGGCGAAGCGGACGTGATGATCACGTCCGCTTCGTTTTCTTCCTTCAATGAATCGTTCACCACTTTGATCGTCTTGTCAGATGCGAGCAGGGCTTGCAATCCTGCGCGCAATGCGGGCGACGAGACTTTCAACAAAACACGAATCACTTGCGTTCGCCTACCGTCACGTTGACGTTTTCGGGTTTGCCGCCGCGCAGAACTTCGACGGGGACTGATGTACCGACGGTATCGCTCTTGAGCGCGGCGAAGAGATCATCGGGGTCGCTGACAGACTGACCCGCAACGGCGACAATCGTATCGCCAACGAACAAGCCGCCTTTTTGCGCGGGTCCGTTTTCTTCGAGCCACAACACGAGCAAGCCGCTTTTTTGTTCACGCTTCAGACTCTTGCGCGCGGCTTCAGGGATTTCAACGGGTTGTGTGCGCACGCCGAGATAGCCGCGCTTGACCGAGCCATGCTTTGCGAGTTCGTCCGCGATTCGCCACGCCACTTTGACAGGTATGGTCAGTGAAGAGCCGGGCGTGAGACCAGACGTGTTGAGTCCAAGTACTTCGCCCTCAGTGTTCACAAGCGGACCACCTGAAAAGCCTGGATACGGTGTAGTTTCCGTCGAGATGTATTCATCAAGCAAGCCTCCGCGGTGCGTTCGCGCGGGTCCTGCAATGGCGGTGACAATGCCCCACGAGGCTTGCATGCCTGCTGTGTTGGGTCTTCCCAGCGCCAGCACGAGTTGACCGACTTCCACATCGTTTGAAGTCTTTGCGGGCTTCAATGCTTTTTCAGCAAGTCGCAACAGTGCAAGGTCTGAGCCTGCATCGCGGCCTGCGATAGTTGCCGCGAGACTCTTGCCGTCAGGGAGAATTACTTTAATGTCTTCGCGCGTCACAACATGGTCAGCTGTGAGCACGAGATCTTCCCCATAGGCAATTCCGCTTGCTGGATAGCGTTTCCGTGCATCCACAAGGACGGTCGACGTACCTCCGATTTCCACGGCGGCGGTCAGGTTCTTTGAAAATTCGGTAAGAGGGTTGGTCATGGTATGCTCCTTATAACATATTGGTTTGAATGAACCAAGCCTTCACAGTGTATTGCATACGAAAAATAAACACAACGGGCGTTCGATTGGCTCGCATCCTAGCCGTTTGGAGGAGGGACGCGCTTGACCTTAAAGTTTCTATTTTTGTTGATGCAGCCCTTGAAATTATCCTTATTATCGTTATACTAATAGAAATGTTTATCAAAACATTTGATGAAAGGAAGACAACATGGTTTCGATGGAAACTCTTGTAATCAAGACCGAAAACAAATTCAGGAGTCTGGTTACAAAACGGCACTACAAAAAAGGGGAGGCGATCTGCGAGATCCCGCGCGAGAAAGTTGTGGACAAACCGAATCGGTTCACTGTCCAGATCGGGCGGCATGAACATACCGATGTTGGCAAACTCGCCGCGTTGAATCATTCGTGTGATCCAAACGTGATTCTCGATACTACAAACATGCAAATGGTGGCACGGCGCGACATCGAAAAAGGTGAGGAACTCTCGTTCTTTTATCCCTCCACCGAATGGGAAATGGACGCGCCTTTCATCTGCCTGTGTGGTTCGACGAATTGCATCCATGTGGTTGCGGGCGCGCGATTTCTGCCCCTCTCCACGCTGGAATATCACTTCCTCAACAAGCATATTCGCGAAGAGATGATCGATCTGTTGAACGCGACAGAAAAGAATTTACCGACCGAGTAAAAAAACAACCCGCCATAAGGCGGGTTCTGTTTTCTCATGTGGCGGAAAATCACTTGAGTGAAGAAACGACTCTTGAAATGACCGCTTCCAGAATGGCTGTATCCACTTGGCCATCAAGTTTTGACAGCACCGCCGATTTGATCTTCTGTTTCAACTCATCATCGCCAGCGGATTCCGTCCGCGGGTATGCCGCGATTAAATTCACCGAGCCGCTCATAGTCGCTTTCGGCGCGGAATGTTCAGCGCGGTTGATCGTCATCCCGTGCCTCATGGCGCGTTCCACGCCCAGGTCGGTGATCACCACATTTTCTGTAAGGGCAATGGACTTCACGCCGCGCGCGTGTAGATCATCAATGTCTTGTTCGGTATAGAAAACTTTCGCCATACGCCAATCTCCAGTCTCTAATCTTTACTTCTCCGGTCTTCCATCCAACTCTTCCAGCGCCTTGACCGCCGCATTTCGTGCAGATACTATTTCTGCTTCTGAGCCGGATAGCCACATGCGACCAAACCGCCCAACGGACGACACATGCAGGATCTTGATGTTCGCGCCCTTCTCCGCTTCGTTGCAGGCGTAGTTGATGTATGCGGCGGGAGCACATTCCAGCACCAGCATAGTCTCGCGCGGGACGAGCATCGAGCCGCGGCGGAAGCGGTTCAATAACTGTGCCTGATAAGGATCCACGTTGGTTATGATCTGCACCGACGCGATGAAAGGCTTGATGCGCTCTTCAGGCTTGAGGTTCAGCCGGTCCAGTACGATGCGCCCGGCTTCCAGCACTTCGGACTGCGATTGTGAGTGTACCTCGAACATGCCGAACTCGCGCTCGACCAGTTGCGCCCCGGGTTTGGCTTCTGTGGATTTGACTGCGATGTCCACGAGGCGGAACACTTCGTTACCTGGTGCGACCTCCACATAAAGTGAAGCCATACCTTCGGTGGGAAGATCGCCTTGAGTAATCGTTCCAACAAACGCCGCATACTGCGGCTGCATTCGATCGAGATAGGAATAAACGCGTAACGAAAATTGATCTGATGCCATTAGGTCTCCGTTCTAGTTGTTTCCGTGTCTACCTGTTTACTTCCTTAATTATTCATCGCAATCCCAAGCGGTGTAACGAACAGTGGATTGCCGGGTAGAACTGTTTCAACCCCGGTCATTTCCTGTATCACTTCATCCATCCCGGGGTAGGCGCATGTGCCACCCACCAGATACAACTTTTCCACTTGATAACCTTCGATGTGACGGTTGATGATCGATGCGACCTTCTCCATCACCGGGCGGACGACGGGAAACAATCGCGTCTGTTCGCCTGGATTCTTCTTCATCGCTTCAGCTTCCTCGAAGGACTTGCCTGTTGAACCGGCGATCACCAAAGAGAAATGGGTGCCGCCTGTCGGCTCGTCGGCGGTGTAGGCAACCTCCCCATCGCGGAAGATGGCAATGCCTGTCGTGCCGCCGCCCACATCCACGATTGCGCCGTCGCGGATCTTCAACACGTTGTTCGCGGCGGTTGGCTCATCAATGAACCCTGTGCAATCCAAACCCGCGCCATGCAACACATTGGCTGTCGCGCGTCGTTCTGCCTCGGGCACGCCCGGCGGATACGCCGTTGCTGCGGATGTCAGTTTGAATCCAAGCCTCTGTTCCACGCGCCCTTTCATATCGCGCAACAAATCCACTGCGCCGATGAAGTCAACAACGAGTCCATCGCGCGTCACTTCTGCGAATTGATACTCACCCGCGATTGGCTGATGGTTTTCATCGAGAACGAGGAGCACAGTATATGCCGTTCCTAAATCCACGCCGACGTGGACGCGGCCCTGATAAACTCCTGAAGGGAGAATCAGGTTGGGGTCGGCGTGCCAGCCATTCCCGCCGGACATGATGCGGTCGGTTTCTGTTAGAAGAGTCGTGAGATTCGGGTTCATCCAGTCATTTCTCATTCCAGTTCACTGGGAACACCACGTAAACAAAGCGCGTCCAGTTCGGCGTCCCAAAGGTGATGCTCGAACCTTTTGGGATATAGATCACATCGCCGGTCTTGCCGCGTACTTGCTCCTTGCCGCGGGTGATCACCAATTCGCCTTCGAGCACAATATCGATCTCGTCGTAGGTCAAAGTCCACTGCATCTCACCTTTATCGAGTGACATAAACCCGGCGCCCATCGGTGAGCGATCCTGTGTAACAACCACATCCTTGAGCCAGACATGCGTTCCCGGCGTGGTCTTGCCTTCAGTGAACTGCTCCATCTGCACGTTCGCCATCTTGATGACTTTCAGCGGCGGCAGATTCGGAGCCATGGATGTATCGCTTCGCGCCAAGGGAGAAGTTGATCCAGTCTCCCGAATCATTTTCACGCCCAAGGCGAACGCAACATCCTGCGCTTCGTGTGTGACGATATCGTCGGGCGCAAGCACAAGAGGACCGGTGCGCTCACGCGCCAGGCGGCGAATATCCTCCGCAGTAAATAGTTGACGCGGCATGAGGAGGTAGACAGGTAAACATGTACACACGTATACCAAGATACATGTGTTCTGTGTCTACTTGCTTACTTGTTTACTGGTCTACTTTTCCTTACCTCGTCCGCCGAAAGCGCCCTTGCTGTTCTGCGGCAGGATCATCTCAACATCACCGTGCGGTCGCGGGATTACGTGTACCGACGCGAGCTCACCCACGCGCTTGGCGGCAGCGGCTCCGGCGTCTGTGGCGGCTTTCACCGCACCAACATCACCGCGCACCATCACGGTCACGTATCCGCCACCAACATATTCACTGCCAATCAGTGTGACGTTTGCGGCTTTGACCATCGCATCGGCGGCTTCGATCGCGCCGACAAGACCTTTGGTCTCGACCATTCCTAAGGCTATCATTGCAACATCTACGGGCATGGCTTACTTCTCCTTTTGAATAAGGTTTTCTCCGATTAGACATCGGATGTGAGAGATTGAATCGATTCAATCTCTCACGTCGGCGGTCTAACCTAATTGACGATGGACGATAGACCATAGACCATGGACGACGGTCTATGGTCTATCGTCCATACTCATTTCTTCAACTCCAACAACACCTTCCTCACGATCTCTTCCACCTGCGCGTTGATCGTGACATCCGGTGCCCCGGAATAACCGCCGGAGAATGCGCTTCGCTGAGCTTGTGTATCTGTGGAGCCGGGCGCGAACGCCGCGTCTGGTGCCGTGCGGATCTCATAGGCAAGGCGCTTCACGTTGTACATGTGATGCACTGTGATGTTATCGCCGGTGATCGCACCACCTACACCGCCCGAGCCGAGCGTCATGGAAGGCATCAAGCCTGTTGTAAAACCTGTCGTGCCGAGCGTGCCAAAGGTGTTGACCACAATGCGGAAGACCGGTTTCTGCAAACCGAATTGCATAATGACGTTCTCATCGCGGGCATGGATCACTTGTGAGTGACCTCGTCCGCCGTAGGCGATCATTTCGAGCGACCGTTCGCAACCCTCCTCCCAACCATCGACTTCATACCAGCCGAGAACCGTGGTGAGTTTTTCGCCGGACAGAGGTTCGTCACTTCCAACCGATTTGAGCCGCACGACCAGGATACGCGCCCAATCTGGTACGCTGAAACCATATAGCTGAGCCAGTTGTTGTGGACTCTTCCCCACGGATTTGGGGTTGGGCAAATGACCGACAAACAGATTCTTTTCGAGGATCTTCTTGATATTGTCGTCCACAAAAAACGCACCGACTTCTTTCATACGTTGTTCGAGTTGCGCGGCGATGGGACGGTCTGCGATGGCTGCCTGTTCGGTGGCACAGATGACCGAATGATCGAAGGCTTTCGATGCGACGATATATTTCGCGGCGCGCTCGACATCTGCAGAACGATCCACGTAAGCCGGCACATTTCCCGGCCCCACTCCATATGCAGGTTTTCCAACCGAATGCGCCGCGCGCACCATATCCGATCCGCCGGTGGCAAGGATCAACGCGACATACTTATGCTTCATCAACTCTTGCGTGCCCGGAAGCGTGACGCGGGTCATGCACGAGATCAATCCCTTGGGCATGCCTGCCCGCTCCCCCGCTTCTGCTATGATGCGGATGGTCTCCGCACAGCATTTTGCTGCGAACGGATGAGGCGCGACTACAATGGCATTTTTTGCCTTGACCGAGATTAAGGTCTTGAACATCGTGGTGGATGTCGGGTTAGTGGAGGGTGTCAACGCGGCGACAACGCCCATGGGCCAGGCGATATCGTACGTTCGTTTCACAGGGTCACTGCGAATGACGCCGACAGTTGGAATATCTTTGATTGCATCCCACAACAATTGTGATGACAATAAATTCTTCAGAGTCTTATGTTCAGGCACACCATAGCCTGTCTCTTCGCTAGCCATTTTGCCAAGTTGGCCGGCGGCATCTGCCGCGGCTTGTGCCATCGCCGCGCAGATACGGTCCACCTCTGCCTGAGTGGCGTGCATGAATTTCCGCTGTGCATCACGCGCCTGTGTTGCAAGCGAACGGGCTTCTTGAATGGAGAGAAGGTCGTTGTCAACTTCGGACATAAAAGATTCCTCGTGGCAATCTTATTTTATCAAGAACAATGCTCAGAAATTAATCGGGTTGCTTGCCACTTCCAACACCTTGTCCTGGAATGCCGAAGCAGCTGCCCGGCAGGCCGGTTGGTCGCCTGTCAGCATCACACCCATGTAGTTTGTTTCAGAGGGCGGCATGGTCAATGCAACGATGTGGACATCTGCCGCTTTAAGCGCGGCGTCCAGCGCGACCAAGCCTTCGTTCGGGGTTGCCACCAAATACGCGATCGGTGAACCGACAGGGATGTTGCATACCTGCGAAAGATACGTTCCAGTCCTGGAAATGACGTGAGGAAAGAATGCAATGGAATCATCGTCATTGGCTGAATACCAGATGGCTTTTGTTTTGATGTACTCCACCGCGGCGTTGAGCCCGGCGCGGACTTCCGCAGGGTCGGGTCCAGCCAAAATAGCCATGATCTCACCGGACCATTTCCCCGATGTGTGTTTCGCACCCGCGTAAAACGATCGGGCGTAGACTACTTCCACGTTTGCCATTTTGGTCGCTTCATCAATGGCGGTGTAAGTGGCATCGTCATTGTCCACGCTGAGTAGTCCGATGGAACGCTGGTCGTCGCGGAGCTTTAGATGTTCCGCGAAGTTGCGATCGACTTGTGGGATGAGTTGTACCGCGAGAGGAGTGCCATAGAGGGGGTCAAGTATTGCCATAGGTTTAACCTGCCGTCTTCAGCTTCACACCGGAAGCCTTATGCTTCATCATCTTCTGGGCTATTTGTATCACAAACGCGCCTGCCTCGAGCGGATTGGTCCCGCCGTTCTCAAATATGTTGCAGACTACATCACGATCGGCATCGTTGTCGCCGGTCTTGGGTTTGTAAGCCATGTATGCGCTCATGGACTCGGCGCGACCCAACCCGGGGCGTTCGCCGATGAGCAGGATGACCACATCAGGTTTAATCAGTTCGCCAATATCGTTCAACACACCTACGCGAGCGTATTTGATAAAAAACGGAGTTCCGAACGTAAGGCCTGCGTTTTGTGCACCCTGCCTGATGACAGGGAATATCTGGCGCAGGTTGGCTTCTATCGCTGCGGCGGACAACCCATCACCGATACAAAGCTGGATGTTGACATTCTTCTGGCATTTTTCGTTGATGATGCGTTTGGCATCGTCGTTGAGCAGGCGCCCGAGATCAGGGCGCAGGAGATATTCCTGCTTGCCGCCAGTGATCCTGGTTTGAACGGTGAAAAGTTTAAACTCATCCAATAACTTCTGGTCAACATCTCTATACAGGGCATCTTGTGTCACCGCGTGGTCGCCCTGGAACAACAGAAGCGACGCCGTGTTGTACC
>DAOTZF010000151.1:0-20314 GCA_034434415.1 Anaerolineales bacterium
TAATAGATCATTCCGTTGCGGAACGCCGCGGCGGCGCGTTGCGCGTCCGGGTCATCCTTCGGCATCATCATGCCGATGTGATATTCATCGGTGATCATGGCTGCGGTGTAACCCGCAAGACACGCGGTGATATCCGTTGGTGAATTATCGCCAAGCGCACTTACATTCCCTGCGGCGCTAACGCCGGGGATGTTGATTGCAAGAAATTGCACCTGCGGAGCGGCGGCGGCAAGCGCGGCGATGCCCGGGTCCGGCGGGAACGCGACCACGATCTGCAAGCCTGGCTCGGTCAGCTCTTCGGTTGTCATCGAATTTCGAACTTGGAATCGCATCCCTGAAGCCTGTGCGAGATCGTAGACAGTCTTTTGGTAGAGATTCGATGCTTCGGGATCGAGGTCGGCAGGCAGGATGAGAATCGCCAGCGGAACGATCGGCGTGGAAGTCAGCGCAGGCGGGATGATCGGAGTCTCGGACGGAAGCGGGGTGGCAGTGACGGAAGGTTCATTGCTTCCACACGCGCTCACAAGAATTGCCAGCATGAACAAGAGAGTTACGAATCGGCGGCGCACAAGTTTTCTCCAAATTTGGAATTTCCGAATTATACCCGGTGCCGACGACACGCTCGGTTGTGATGATACCCGCATCTTTCCCGACCGAACCTGATTCACTTTGCCAAAGCAATTTCTCCCTTCAAGCGATTCTGCGCCTCGCCCAGCGGGGGAACTTTTTCAGCCGCCCCATCGTCCCAAAATAAATCGTGCATGATGAAAATCATCCACTTACCAGAGGAGATCTATCATGAAAAATCATAGGATCATGCTGGCCGCCCTGTTAGGGATCATGATCTATACAGGGTGCGCCCCCAACGCGACACAAGATGCTCAGCCATCCACTAACCTTACACCAAGCTTGGAAGCATCGGGGGAAATCACTACACCAGACAGAATCAACCCTACCATGACAAACCTGCCTGAACGTATTCCACCCACCGAGGAAAATACGCCGGTCACCGGTGAAGCCCCAACTGATCTTTTGACTCTCGTCAAAAACGATCTGTCGAAGCGGACGGGAATCGCATTAGATGTGATACTCGTGATTCAAGATCAAGAGGTGGTTTGGAACGATGGCGCGTTAGGTTGCGCTCAACCCGGAGTTTTTTACACGCAAGCACAGGTGAAAGGCTATTGGATCATCCTTGAAGCAGAAGATGTTAGATACGATTATCGTGCAACAGCCTCGGGTTATTTCTTCCTGTGCGAAGGGGGGCTGCCGCCTGCCGTTCCCCAAGCAACACCGGATTCATAAAAAGGCGGAGTCCCCGATTGGGGACTCCGCTTTCTATAACAACCTTTCCGTCAGTTGAGAGACGGATGAGCAAGGTTACGGTACACGGAAGAGCAATGCCTCCGTGCTGGGGGTCGCGCCTCCACGATTTCCACTGCCTCGATCGCCGTTCGTGATCAGTAACAGGCCCAATTCAGGCGTGTTACCGGGGAACGGACCGAAATCGTAAATCTCCAACGCACCCGGATCGTAGGTGTTACCGGGGACATCGGACGGCAAACCGAAGTACTGCTCGCCCAACGGCGTGACAGTCAAACCGTCAATGAAGTCGCCGGGACCACCGTTGTACCAATCGAATGCTTCCACTGCAACATCCACGTTGGTAGCCAACATGTCTGCGCCGGTCAATCCGACTTGTTCCGCGCAGATGTACAACACGGTATTGCCGGTGTTCGTGGAGTGTTCAGTGAAGAAGAACGCTGAAGCTGTACCGGCGGATAGGTTCTCAGCCCATGTTAACTGGCGTCCGTCGCTGATACCGCCAGCCAAAGACGCGTCGAAGTTATATACCGCGTAATCATACGTTCCATCCTGATTTGTATCAAGATAGACATTATGATTTACCGGTACCAGATGCTCCTGCCGCTCCCAAGTGTTGATTGCAAACGCCCAGATGAAGGATGGGTCTGCTGAGCAGAAGCCTGCCCCCACCGGGAAGGTATTTACACCAACCGCGCGGATATCAGGCGTAGGCATAGCCTCTCCCCAGCCGCCTTCCGGCAGGTTTTTGCTATAGGCGATCAACGAGTACGCGTCGTTCTGCGCGGTACCCAAGCCTTGGTTATCCAAACCGATGACCTGTGGGAACGAGCCGGGCACAACGGTCGTTGTATCGGGCTTCACCTTCGCATCTTTGCGCGGCAACACATGCCATGGAATCTGGAACGTATCGTCTGCGCTCGTGAAAGTGATATAGCCATCGAACTCATTCATCGTCAGCGCTGCCGGATTGGCGCCATTACTGCCAGAGTTCATGTGGTTGCCTGACAGGAGCGACCCATTGATGGTTAGCGTAACTGTGAGGAACGTGTTGCCGCGTCTTACCACCACCGACGGAGGAGCCGTAATTGTCACTGCCCCACTTGCCGCATCATCCGCAAAACGGAAGGAAGGCGTTATGGTATAGGTGTGATGCTGGGAGCCGAGGTTATGGATGCGGATCAATTTGGTAAATGTCACCGTGCCGTTTGGCACATCCACAAAACCAAAGCTCAAAGCACCCGAAGCTCCGTAATAATCCCACGCCGCCACCGGAGCGTTCATCGCTTGATCAACGCGTACTTCACCACCGCCGATGCGGGTGATGGGAGCCAACGCGCCGGTCAATGGGTTGTTGACGATGTTGGGATTGGCGTTGTTCATCAGAAGCGCCTTGAGTTCAATGGGTGAGAATCCGTGCTTGTAGGGGAATTTGATGGTCGTGCCATACTTGTCAATCAATAACGCAGCTGAACCGGAAACCATGGGAGCAGCGCCTGAAGTACCACCAAATGGGCCCTCATCTGTGCCCGTTCCTGCAATCGCAGACACGGATGCGCCGGGCGCACCGATCTCCGGCTTGATCAGGGTAAATACCTCATGCTGAGGGCCTCGCGAGGAACTTCCGACCATCGTGCCAGCCAATGGGATGCCAACATTCGGGTCGAAGGTAACTGTTGTATCGGGCAACCCGCTTTTCAACAGATTCGAGTTTGCTTGGCTGATCATATACCCCGGGATGGTAATTGGACCATCGCCGCCATCTCCACCTTCGAATGGGTCACCGGGAGCAACCAGACCGATGATTCCGAGTACACCACCGGCATCGCCAATATTCTTGATCTTCAGCGTAAAGTTACAACCACCGCGATCTACCAAACCGACCTTGCCCGCCAACGATCCGGGAGCAAAAGCGGCACAACCATTGAGGTTGCCACCCGTCCCATCTCCGTATTGCACAGGCCCGCTAATCACCGAAGTCAGCGGAGCCGACCAGGGTTGGAAGACAGCCGGATATTGCCCGACGATCGAGGCCGGCGCGGTAACCTGCATCAACGAAAGAAAGGCGCTGGGGACACTCGTTTGTGCAACCGAGAGCGCGCTTGCAGCGGAGGAAGGCGTTCCATTTGCATAGGGCTTGTCCCCGCTGTTTCCAGCCGAGGCAACCGTAAGGACGCCCAATAAGGTGGCTTGATTCACAGCCGCGGAAAGATCATCGTCAAAAGGCTGCCCATACTGGGACCCCAATGACATATTGATAACGTCAACGCGATCCGATGTATCCGCATCACCATTAGGATCAACCGCAAACTCCATCCCTTGAATCAGAGCAATGCCTGAGCAGGAGGTGGAGACCGAAGAGCAGACCTTTACTGCATACAAATCAACCCCCGGAGCCACGCCGCCAACACCGCCAATGATATGGCCAACATGTGTACCATGACCTGCTGCAGGTCCATCATCAAGTGGGTCAGGGTCCGGAGATTCTGGACCAAAGGTGGGCCAATCACTTCCTACGAAATCATAGCCATTGACCACTTTGGCAGTTGGGAAAGTTCCCGCTTCGATCACGGTCGGGTCATTCGCCGCGTAATCTGCCGGATTTCCAGAGCCGCCAAGTGCCGCATGGGTATAGTCAATGCCGCTATCTAGTACTGCCACTTTCACACCAGTGCCATCATAGCCCGTAGCATGGACTGCCGAAGCGCCGATGTAGGGAACGGTTTCAGAAAGATCCAGTTCGTAATTGCCAACCGGCGCAATCCGCAGCACGCGCGAATCCTCAGCTAGCGTTGGCAAAACGGAAGCATCCACTTCGACGAAAACCGCATTCAAGACCAGTTGGACACGACCCAACACGCGCGCGCTTGCATCAACCTGTTGCACGCGTTTCAGAAAATCATCCTGTTGCGCCATAGCGCTTTTCTTAGCCGTACTTGTACTTGCACCCCGTTTGAAGGCATCTGCGCCCGATTCCGATGAAAGGCGAATAATCACCCGTTTCGGACCTTGCGTGCCAACCAATGTATGATCGAGCACCCCGCTCATTATTCCCTGCGCCTGCAACGGCGCATCCAGCCGCAATCCATCCACGCTGGCTGGTAAATCACGCCCAGTAAACCGATCTGGTCCACCCTCCTGGGCAAATACGGAGGCAACATTAGAGAAGACCAATATTGCCGCCATTAAAGCATAAAACACTTTGCGTTTCATAAACTATTCTCCTCTATAGTTCGACTTGGGCTTCTTACGGTTACAACGAAGAATGATTTATCGGCAATTTTGTAGGTGCGCCTCCTTCTAAAACCAACAACCGCCGAAGAATAAAAACTTCGACAGTCTGGCGGTCTCTCAACTACTACACGTCGGATGAGAGATCCATGACTTTGCGTCCCCGCCTCGCGGCGGGTTTGCCTTTTCGATACGGCACTATAATAATTTAATTCACCGCAAAAGGCAAGCGACTTGTAACCTTTTTGTCCTATTGATTGTCTGACAACATGAAACTTTGCGGGCAGTAGCCGCACAGGGCATCACATCAAAAAATCTCGATGCCCAAAACGCACCTTTTTGTTTGAGAACCTGCTAATCGCCACGAATTCACGCTAATTTTTTCGAAAAATTCGAACAGATTGGCGCAGATGAACGAATTAAGAAGCCCAAATGCGCTTGCCCTAGCAGCCACATGATCAAAATTCTTCAACAGGTATAATCCTTGTATGAATAATCTTCCAACCATAGACCGTGGGATAATCGCGCCCATCGGGATCGGTATTCTTTCGGCGGCAGGGATCGTTCTGATCTCTTTGATCGTATATTTCGATGAACCTCAAGCCTCTTCATTGGCCGACCCAACCACCACACCCTTTAAATATCTTTTCCTTGCCACAGAAACCCATACACCGGAAACCGAAGCAAAACTCGTTACCCCAACCGTAATAGCCACCGGCGAATCTTCCAACGGTGAATCTGCCGCCATCGCTTCGCCTGCCTTGGTAGTGACACCGAACGATGAAAGCTTACCAAAGACAAACGCCACTCCTACGGCAACGAACACCCCCGCCATTGATCTAAACTCTGTCTTCATAGAAGGAAAATACGACGATATAGATGAACGCGTCGTTTACGAAGGCAGTTGGATCAATGAGATCGTTGAATCCGCCTATGGCGAGACCATGTTCATCTCTACTGCAACCGGCAATACTGCCACCTTCACCTTTATAGGAGCACAACTGCAAATTGGCTACTTGGCAGACCCGACCTTTGGCATGGTCCTTGTTTCCATTGACGGCATCGAATATCCTCTGGACCAATCCAACGGCTCCGAATGGCTATCGCCCAAACTACAATTTGGAGAGCATTCCGTGATTCTTACCCACGAGAGCGGGGAGTTAGCCGTTCTCGATTACATCGTCATTCTCGGTTCGTCATAACCCGATATAATCCTGCTCCATGTCAAAACGTTTCCTGATGATCTCCATTGTAGCTGTTGTTATTGTGACAGCTGCCCTCACAGCTTACTACACCTACCAACCCAACGCGGAACGTATCCTCAAATTCCGCGCGTGGATGAGAGACCCCGCTTCGAATCCGGACTGGAAGTTGGTCACCGGCTCCCGATGCGGCTCTGCCCCGTTCAACTTCCCCACCGATGGGTTTGCAGGCTTCCTGTGGGGAGATTCGTTCGGTCCCACGCACACCCATCAGGGAATCGATATCTTCGCGGGAACAGAGGCAGGCGTCACGCGCGTCATCTCCGCATATCCCGGTTACCTGACGCGCCTTCCGGAATGGAAATCTGCTGTCATTGTACGCGTGCCCAGCGACCCGCTCAACCCCGGTCAACAGATCTGGTTGTATTACACTCACATGGCTGACCGCTTCGGCAACTCGTTCATTTCGGAGGAATTCCCGGCAGGCGCATCCGAAAAACCGGTCGACGCGGGAACATTCCTCGGCTATCAGGGAGATTACTCCGGCGACCCCAATAATCCCGTCGGTGTGCATTTGCATTTTTCGATCGTCGAAGATGATGGCACCGGTCAATTCAAAAATGAACTGGAGATCGAGAACACGCTCGACCCTTCACCTTATCTCGGTCTCCCACTGAACGCTTACGAAAACCGTGACCGGGCTCCCGTTTGCGAATCAACGGAGGAACAATGAAAGAATTATTTGAATACCGAACAAGGTTGATCGAGAAATTAATTACAACAGCGAGGGATTTCCGCGAGATATGTCTTGCAGTGAAGAATCCCTTTGCCCCGCTGGAAGAAGGCGGATGGAACATTCACCAAATCGCTGCGCACACCCGCGATGTGGATAAACTCGCCTATGGCTTGCGAGTCCGCCGTACCGCCAGCGAAGAGAACCCTGAGTTCGAAAGCTTCGACGGCGAAAAATATGCTCAGGAATACTACAATCCGAACGAACCACTCAGCGATATGCTGGATGGTTTCGTTGCAAGCATCCAATCGCTGGTTGAATTATTGCGCGAGTTACCCGTGGAAGCCTGGTCGCGCGAATCGCGTCATGCCACGCTGGGGAGCGGGTTCACCCTACAGACATGGGTGGAACGAAGCCTCGCACACATCGAAGAACATGCAGAGGCTGTGAAACGTGGAGCGGGATGACATCCCGTTCAATTTACCACAGGGGAAAACCAAGCAAACCAGATACCCACATCAATAACGGTTCGTAAAGTTGCAACCCGATCAAAGCGAAAAGGATGCCCAATGCCGCGCCGGCTACGATATCTGATACATAGTGTACGCCCATCGCCACGCGCGCGAACGCGACAAGCGGCGCCCAAACCCACAGGATGATCGCCAGCCATGCAGGTCCAAGCCCCGTAGCGAGAACCGCGATCATGAATGAGCGCGCCGCGTGCCCTGAAGGGAAGGAATGTGGATCCGTATTGCGATAAATGCTCCCCCATTCGCCTTCCGGGCGCCTCCGCCTCACAATGAATTTGATCCCAATCACCAGCGCCGCCAACACGCCGATGCCGACGAACTGCACGACAGCCCATTCCTTCCAGAACGAATCACCCAACCACCACAACAGGATCATGGCAAGCCACCAGAACCACGAATCGCCGGAATGCGCGAAGAACACGGACATAGCGCGCAATGCGCCCGGCTTTTCAGCCACGCGCATGTGATCGGAGAGGCGTGCATCCCATTCGAGAAGGGTGCGAAAGTTCATCGTCAACGAGATCTGGGTTTTGATTTTGTTCGAACGACCTTTTTGACCGCGTTAGATCTCCTGGCTGTCTTTGGCGTTGATTTCTTCATTTTCTTTGCGGCGGTTTTCGGCTTGGGTTGAGATCTCCGCTGTTGTTTTGCCAGGTCGGAGCGCATCAATTCGAGTTGATGAGGCTTATCCACGTCCATGCAGGGTTCGGCGAAGGGCCACAGGATGGCGCGTCCCTTGATTCCGACGCGTTCGCTGATCCGCTTAACTGCCTCATCCAGTGTCAATTGCCGGGTGGCCAGTGAAAACAACAACCCCAGACCGAGTTTGCTTGCCTGCATGAAAGGACTCTTCCGCGCGCCAAGCAGGGATTCCCACAAGTCCAGATGTTCGGTCGCCATGCGGACGTGACAGATGTTGATATCCGACCCGCAGACTTCCATGTCTTTGAGGCGGGTAAAGGTACGCTTCGAGTCCGGATATCGTTTTTCCATTACATCGCGCGGGCATACGCCGTAGTAAAAATCATCCTTGGCCTGCATGGAAGTGTCCACCAGCCAGTCGACCATGTGCGCCTTGATCGCTGGGATGTCGGATGAGACGACAAGCACGTACTTACTTTTCTTATTAATCTCAATGGATTTTTGAATACCCGCTACGATGTTCGCCAGCATGCGTCCCTGATTGGAAAGAAAGTGCAACGGTTTCTTGCACGTCAGGGGATTCTTCGGTGATAAGCCCACAAGGATGACATTATCCACGCGCTTGGAGTCGCCGAGCGCATCGAGCACCCACTGCACCATCGGCTTGCCGGCGATCTCCACCAGCGCCTTGGCGTCTCCCTTTACATAAGAGTAGAGAGGGTCTTCCGGTCTGGGTATTCCACCGGCGATTACGATTGCATCCATAAAATCTCCTTGTAAATCGTATACAAGGAAACACGTAAACAGGCAAACATACTTAATGTCTACTTGTCTACTTGTCTACTTGTCTACTTAATTCAATTTCTGCAATTGCGGCTCGAAGCCGAGTTTGTCGATCAATTCATTCAGTTCGTCTTTGGTCAACACGCGTCCCTTACCCGCCACCGCGACCAGGGCGGCTTCCATCATATTAGTGCCAAAGGAACGACCATCAAAATTTGGTGTTGTTGTGACAAGATATTTGATACCGCGTTTCTTGAGGAACTCCACATCAGCCGGTGTGGTGGTGTTGGTGACGATGATCTTCCCGCGCATATCCTCCGGCATGTGTTGTTTGACATACAGAAAATCGCCGCCAGTAACAGTGTTGCCTTGATAGTATTTTTCGTATTTAGGCGTGACCTGTTCCTGCTTTTCGCCGGTGGGATATAACATACTCAACGGCATTCGCCCGACGATCGGCATAAGAACCCTGGCGGCTGTGTTGAGCGAACTCATTGAGCGAATGGCAAGGGGAATATCCAAACCGAACATCAGATCACCGAAAACACATTGATAACCGGCCTTGATAAACGACTCGGTCATGCCGTAACGGGTGATGCCTGCGACTAGGAACGCGGTCTTGGGCTGAATCTCACCGCCGATCTTTTGCTCCACCCATTGCATGACGCGCGCTTCAAGCGTTTCCTTCAGCCCGCTTCCATCCACGCACGGCGTCTGCTTCACATCTTGTACCAACTTCAAGGCGCTGTGAAGCGGGTAAAACTTCCAGGGCGTGTGCACGCCAAGATCGATTCCTCCGACGCCGAACGCGTCCACCTTCCCATCCATTTCATGGAACATCTGGCGGGCTTTCGCTTCATCGCCATTCGTACCGATGCGTTCAATACGAACCGTCTCACCAAGCAGGTTGATCTCTACGGTTTTGTCGCGGGTGGTGGAACCAAGGCTGATACTGACGGCGCGTTTCATGAAGAATCCTTGAATTTGAGATAACTGATTATAGTACGGAATCAGATACCGGCTGGGAGGGAAGCGTGAAGAAAAACGTCGAGCCTTTCCCCGGTTCACTTTCGACCCAAATCCTGCCTCCGTGAAATTCGATGATCCGCTTCACGAGCGCGAGGCCGATGCCCGTGCCTTCCGTTTTAGGATCAAGTTTGTTGAACAATCCAAACACGCGCTCGAAGTGATCGCTGGAGATACCCATTCCGTTATCTCGAACAAAAAGAACAGGCATTCCGTTCTCATCGCCAGCCTGACCGATCTCTACGCGCGGGTTGGGTTGATTGCCCATGAATTTGACCGCGTTATCCACGAGGTTTTGCAGGACTTCGCTGATACGCTGGCGATCGGCGAATATGCGTGGGAGATTCTCCTCAACCTGAACGACAACCCCCTTTTCCTGAACCTGACCCTGTAACAAAGCAAGAACATCACGAACGAGCTCGTTCAGTTGTATCTCCTTCGGTTCGTTCATCAGACGTCCTACCCTGGAAAGTTCCAGAAGGTCGTTCAACAGTTGTTGCATCTTCTCAGTAGCCTCAGCGATGCGCTGCGCGTCTTTTTGGAAGCGGTCGTGATCGCCGGCAAGCAGATCTTTTTCAAGATACCCAAGGAAACCACGGATGGTGAATAATGGCGCCTTGAGGTCATGCGAGACTGTGTAGGTAAATCGTTCGAGCTCGGCGTTCTTCGCTGCGAGTTCGGCGATTAGTTTTTCGCGTTCGATCTCCGCTTGTTTGCGAGCCTCCAATTCGCGCTGGACGTTGGTGTACAGCCGCGCGCGGCCGATCGCAATTCCGATATGCTGACTCAGCGCATCCAGAAGTTTGAGGTCGGTGTGTGTCAGCCTGACCCCCTGCGTACTTTCCACGTTCAAAACTCCCACAACGCGGCCCTCGTCGAACAAGGGAACACAAATCTCAGACACGATGTTCTCGATCGTGCCGATGAATTCAGGGTCTGACCTAACATCCTCCAAGAAGATCGGTTTGCCGGTTAGCACTACGCGTCCGCTCACCCCGTTTTCTATTGAAATCCTTTTTATGACCCGCTCATACCCCACTTGATGTTGAAGGACCAACTCACTTTCTTCAAGCAGGTATACACTGACCAGTGCATACCCAAACGACTCAGCCACCGCTTCGACGACACTCCGAAGAAGAGAGGACAGATCCAACTCTTGTGACATCACATTGCGCACATTACCGAGTAATGCAAGTTCCTGTGTCTGCTTCTCAGCCATTTCATACAAGGCTCGATAATTCTGTTCGCGCATCCTTAATTCTGCATCCACCGACTGACGCTGGATCGCCGCGCCAAGAATGTTTGCCGCCACCACCAACGCGTCCACCTCCGCGTTCGACCAGACGCGGACATGATCCACATCGTCGAACCCGATCGTACCCCACCATGCACCGTTCACATAAATGGGAACATCGAGCAACGCCTTCATACCCCGGGCTTGAAGAAAATGCAGGTCTTCCTCCGGCGCGTGTTGAAGGTCTCCGAGATATGGCAAACCTATACTCATTACCTCGTACCAACCTTCGAAATCCTCCTCTTTCAACGGGACATTTTGATAGGTCGCAATCCCCAGATCGGTCGGAATGCCTAGCGCCGTCCATTCAAATCGCATGGATGTCACAAGGGTGCCATCCTCCCGCTGATGATTTTCGAACAGAAATGCATGGCTGGCGTTGATCGTCTCACCCAAGCTTTCCAAAATCGAATCAATTTCAGACTTCCAATCGGATGATTTAAGCAGACGGTTCGCCGCCTCTGCCACAACTTCCAAAATGGATTCGCGCTGCCGCAGGTTTACTTCAACGTGACGGCGTTCATTGAGTTCAGACTGCAGGGCAGTTTCATCCGACTGACGCTTGATGGCGGCGCCCAGCACATTCGCCGCCGCGCGAATGACATCCACTTCGGCTGGCGACCAATCGCGTTCCTCCGTCATGTCGTCCGCGCCGATCGTACCCCACCACCGCCCATCCACGAATACCGGCGCTTCCATCATGGCTTTGATTCCCAGAACCTTCAGGCGTTCCCTCTCCAAAAGCGGAAAGGCGGAAGCCGTTGCAACAAACGTATCCCCGCGCTTTAAAATTTCGTCCGTTGTGCCCGGATCGTTGCGGACCGGGTGAGCCTGATACGCCGGGTCATTGACTGTCACTTTGATACCGGGCGCCGCCCACTCATAACGCAGGGAAGAGACTTCGTGACCATCCTGCCCGGGATGATGCTCGAATAGATAACAATGGGAAACGTTGATCGTCTTCCCCAACAACTCGAGCACATTGCCGATATTTACATGCCAATCTGACGTTTTAAGGAATTGCTCGGCGGCAAATGTTACTGCCTCCAGCATCGCTTCACGCTGGCGCAGGCTGGTCTCTACTTTCCTGCGCTCTTCCAATTCTCCCTTCAATTGGTCGAGCAGGCGACCCTTCTCAACCGTGCTGGCAACCTGTGTTGCCAGTGTTTCCAGCAGACGAATTTGAGATGCAGTATAAGCCTCAGGTTGCAGGGATTGCACTGACATCACCCCGATCACTCGATCCTGCAACAGTAACGGAATACCTATATACGAACGTATGCCCACTTCCCTCACCACCAGGATGTTATGTTGTTTCTTCGTCTGAGGGTCAGTTACATCCGGCAGGTACAGCGTTTTTTTGCCCGAAATCACCTCCCAGGTTAACCCCGGGCTTTCCTTCAGGGAACGAGGGGGTAATTGCAGATCCTCACCCAGATTCAAAAACAGGGAATAGGTGAAAAGATCTGTTTGAGGGTCGTAAAAACCGATGTGAAAAGCGTCCACAACCATCACACGCTTCAATTCTTTCACGAACGCGCGCAAGGCGTGATATAAGTCCTGCCCGCTCGTCAACGCCAGGTTGATCTGATACAGGAGGGAGATCTCTTCGGCGCGCTGGCGAAGGCTCGCATCTTTTTCACGGAGTCCCTCAAGCGGCGTCTCCACTTCGCGGGGCGATGGACCTTTTGAAGTTCCCTTTTTTCGCGAGCCTTTATTCATGCGCGGCGACCTCATGAGACAAACCAGTATCCATCCAAACGATTATAGTGCATGTCAAACTGAAGATAATAATTCCACAAAACAAAAACATTGCCGTTCGGATGGCAATGTTTTCATAGAGCGAAATTCATGCACAAACATAGTCACGGCGTGCATACCGCTTTGAATGTTGCCTGACCCGTCATTTCGTTAGGTTGTATCGTCCGAACGACCATCGTGTAATCGCGAGCGCCTCGCACCTGGTACGAATCATGCACAGTGATCGTGCCTCCTTCTTCGAACAAAACGCTTTGCTCTTCAGAGATATCGCCCGTGCTAATTTCCTCCCAGCGCCAAAACACAGTAGCTGGACCGCTCACGGAAATCTCAATGTTGAGAGTGACCACCTGCGGGAAGGCATCACACGCGACGTTCATGACCGGCGGTTCGACGCTCACAGTGACAGTTGTTACAGTCACCCCCGGCGGATTCACCACCGGGAGTGATTCCACATTTCCTTCGATCCGCACCAGATCCGCGAACAACCAGCATGAAGTGGAAGGGTCGCTGGGATTCTTCACATACCACCAAGCCACGTCAACACTTTTGCCGATCACTTCCGCCTGCCTGCCGGGGCGTAATTCACCTATGACCGTGTATGTTGTTGCCGGACCAGAACGGCAATTCACAGGCACTTCGAGTGGAATGGCAACCGAGAGGGATGAGGTTGCGGTCAATGTCACAGTTGGACGCGGGGATGCAGTGCGAGTGTCGGTGGGAATGAACGTGGAAGCGGGGGTTCCCGTCACCCGACCGGATGGAAAATTGCATGCGGCCAGAATCGATACGATGATGCTGATGTACAACAGACGGCGTATTCTCATTCCTCCTCCTTGTTGAGAGCGATATGTTAACCGGCAGTGCGCGTCGCTGCAATAGCCCTTCGGGTATGGTTGACAACTGCGAGTTTATGGTACAATCCATTTTTAGAACATATTTTCGGCTTTCACCTGAAAGGAGAATCTTATGGGCAAAAAAGTCATGGTCTTTGTGGGGACAACTAAAGGCAGTTTCATTTTCACGAGCGACGAGAAACGCAAGAATTGGCAAATGAGCGACATCCAATTCAAAGGCTGGAATGTGATGCACATGCAACTGGACCCGCGCGACAACCGCTTGCACGCGGCGACGAGTCATTTCGTCTACGGTCCCACCACCCATCATTCAGACGATCTCGGAAAAACGTGGATGCAGGCAAAGCAATCGCCGTCGTTGACGCGAGTGTCGAAGTCCGGCAGGCCCGCCAGCACGGTGGACGAAGCGTTCCGTTCCGAAGGCGGAGAAAGCATCAAGGAAAAACCCGAGAAGATGATCAAGGTGTGGAACATCAAGCCCGGACGCGCGAGCGAACCGAACGTCTTGTACGCCGGCGCGCAACCGGCATCCTTGTTCAAATCCACAGACCGCGGCGAATCGTGGACGTTGAACGAGACCCTGTACGATCATCCCCACCGCGGCGAGTGGGCACCGGGAGCCGGGGGGTTGACCCTTCACACGATCTTGTTAGACCCGACAAATGAACAACGGATGTATATCGCCATATCGGCGGCGGGTTGTTATCGCACGGACGATGGCGGGCTCACCTGGAAACCCTACAACAAAAATGTGCGCGCTGATTTTCACCCGGAAAAATTCCCTGAATTTGGGCAGTGCGTGCACAAAATGACAATGCACCCTTCAACGCCCAACGTGATCTATCAGCAAAATCATTGCGGCGTGTATCGAAGCGATAACGCCGGCGAAGATTGGATCGACATCGGCGGGGACAAATTGCCTTCGAGATTCGGCTTCCCTGTTGCCGTGCATCCCACAGACCCGAAGACCATTTATGTAGTGCTCGAAGAAAGCGATGAATATCACATGAGCGTGGACGGAAGTTTCGCCGTGTGGAGAAGCCGCGACGCCGGCGATTCTTGGACGCGTCTTACCAAGGGTCTGCCTGAGCGCGCCTACGTGGACGTGTTACGCGAAGCGATGGGAACTGATTCGTTCGAGGAGGCTGGCGTATACATCGGCACGAATACCGGTCAATTGTTTTACACCCGCGATTCGGGCGACAGTTGGGAGTTACTGGCAGATTTTCTGCCGCCAATCCAATCGGTGGAAGCGGCGGTGGTTGAATGAATTTTGTAGGGGCGACCCGCGGGTCGCCCCTACATTTTTTATGGCAACAAACACGCAGGAATCGAATCCGCCAACCCAAGCGGATTTTGGGTTGACCCGTTCTCGTCGTAGATTTTCACGAACCTCACCTCGGGGAATTGTTTGAGGTTCAAGATCAGCAGGTTCGCAATCGTAAAATCCCTGCCATCCGACGAGCATGCGCCTTTGAGATATACGTGTGCAGTGCTGTCGATCATTTCAAATCGGCTGTAGCCGGTGAATCCATTGTAAAGGGCGATCCAGCCGAACGACGTCCGCTCGGTCGCGCCGGGACCCTTGAAGTATTCGTCCAACACGGTGGGAATGACATTGTTCGTCCGCGCCCAGCGGATACCGTTCACTTCAAACGGAGGCGTGTTCGCGTTATAGCGGGTCCGACTCACAAAATACACTTTCACTTGAACATACATCGGTGTGACGGTGGGACGCCGCGTGTGCGTGGGGGTTGGCGTACGCGTCGGAGTGCGCGTGGGAGTGGCAGTACGAGTCTGCGTCGGTGTGGGAGTTTTGAATTCTGACAAACAGCGCGGTTCCGAATCGCTCAGCCCGTTGGGGGTTTGTGTCAAGCCATTTTCATCGTAAATCTTCACAAATTGGATCGCGGGGAATTGTTTGAGATTCAACGTGATCAGATCCGCGATGTTGAACGTCTTGCCTTCGGAAGTACATACACCGGTGAGGAAGACCTGCGCGACGCCATTGTTTACTTCCAAACTGCTGTAGCCGGTAAAGCCGTTGTAGACTCCGATCCAGCCGTATGAATATCGTTCCGTCGCGCCGGGACCTTTGAAGAATTCATCCAGCGTGTATTTGTACAGGTTGTCTGATTTCACGTAACGCGTGCCAGCCACCTCGATGGGCGGAGTGTTCGCGTTGTAGCGAATCCGGTTTGCGAAGAATAATTTGATGCGCGTGTACTGCGGCGTGATCGTTGGACGAGGCGTGTGTGTTGATGTACGCGTCGAAGTCGGGGTCTTCGATAATGTCCCTGTAGGAGTTGCCGTTGGCGTCCGCGTGATCGTCGGAGTTCGAGTGATCGTTGGAGTCCGCGACAAGGTCGGCGACACGGTACTCGACGGGGTAAAAGTCCGCGTGGGGGTAGGCGAGATCGTCGCGGTGCGCGTCAATGTGGCGGTGACAGTTGGGGTGGAGGTGACAGGTCCGGGCGGCGTTGGAGTCGTGTTCCCCTGGAAAACGAATCGAACCGCGTCCGCGCCGACGAACAAATCCGCAATGGAAGCGGCTTCATCCTGAGTCCGATTCGTCAATTCGATGTACTCGTCTCCTTCGCCGGTGAAATTGTAACGCCCGATGTATACCCATCCATCGGTGACGTAAAACGCATTCGGAAACACCGCCTGATTGACCACAACCTGATCGGTTTTCTCAGCATGACGGATACTGTACAACGCGCCTTCTGTGGTTGCCCTCACAGCGGGAATACGCACGTATAACGAATAAACACCGGAAGCGGAACCTGCCGGTATAGCCCATTGCGCAGAACAAGACGCAGGGCTCGTGCGCGGTTTGGAATAACGGAACGAATTCCCTTGCGCGCTTCCCGCCGAAGTGATCGTCCAACAGGAGGCGGGAGATTCGGTGAAGTTGACCGAGCCATCATCGACGATGATGCCGGTTGCAGGCGCGGCTGGGTAGGCTAGTTGCTCGCCGGAGGGATAGATCTGTGCGCCGTAAAACGTGAGCGCGGGATAGGCGATCCACAACGATTCCTTTTGGTTATGAGTCCATGGATCCGCGCCGGTACCTGTCCAACCATACGGGTCTACTGACCTGCCGGAGGGATTCCGCACCAGAAAATGCAAATGCGGACCCGTTGACAAACCAGTGTTGCCGCTGATTCCTAACATTGTGCCGTGAGGGAGGAACGTGCATCCGGGAGTCGAACACGCCTGCACGGCAACCGAACTCATGTGCCCGTAATATGTGTTGTATCCGTTCGAATGATGCAGACGTACGTAAATACCCAGATTGATCTTGTGATTCTGCGGATCCCACCAGCCTGCGTACACCACCTGGTCGGCGTCTGCCGCGGCGTAGATGGGACGGTACGAAATTCCATAATCCACGCCATCGTGACCGTCATACGCGACCCAGTCTGCGAGGCTGTACGACCAGTAAATCCCATCACCGGCACTGCACACACCTGCCACCGGCGGAGGCACGCCCGGCGGCGCGGGCGATGGGCAATTCTTGTTCGCCTCTTTGCCGCTGAAGGCAAGAACGCGGTTATCGTAGGTGTAGTTCGGTGTGGAATGATCGAAAATGGATTCCTGCGAAGCGCGCCCGGGGTAAGGCGGATATAAAAATGGCGTGACCGCCTGCGCAGGCGCGATGGATTTTTCAGCGAATGCACTGCGCGCGCCGAGGAAGAGTCCGCATAAGAGGAGGGCAATGAAGAGGTTCTTGTTCGAGCGGGTCACAGGTTCTCTATAAGAACGTTTTGAGAAATTTATTCACGACAGATAAACCCAGATAAATAAGATAAGGTGGATGAAGTAGGCAAACTATGGGTTCGAGGTCTTCCAATAGACGGAGGGGAGAAGGCGTTTGATTTCGATTTTCGGCCTGCCAAAGTTAATCAATAAACAGACTTCAGCGCCTGTTGCACGAAGATAGTTCAAAGCTTGGGCAGTGTGTTCTTGAGTCAGCATGGATACAGCCTTCAATTCAACCAAGACTCTTTTCTCGACGAACATATCCGCAAAGAATTCACCTACGCTAATGCCGTCAAACATCACCTTGACTGGATACTGTTGATCAACTATCAACCCTGTCTTGCGTGTTGCAACAACCAAGGCATTCTCATAAACTTTCTCTACAAAGCCAATCCCTAGCGTATTACTGACCTCATAAGCGCAACCGATGATCTTGGCTGTGATTTCATTCACCTCTTGTGGCGGCATACAAACATCCTTTCATCAACACCCAATGGTTCATCCGCGTTCATCTGTGGTGAATTAACCTTTTCAAGGTACGGGGGTGGCTTGCGAGGTGGGAACAGACCGAAGCGTGGATAGAACCGTTTCCGCGTCCACGAGGCATTGGTCGGACTGATCCTGAAACGTCACTTCAAAACCGGTAAAGATAACTTTATCGCCTCCAATATACGCGACGAATTTTTTCACGCCGTTTTCATAGGCAACGCTTACATCGTAAAACACATCCTCCAGATACAGAATGTCATGTTCAACGGTCATGTTCTGCGGCAGACCGCGCCCCGATGTGACCGCGATCACGCAATATTCAATCGTACGATGACCGAGCGCCGGGTATCCGAATTGGTCATTGGTCAACGCCCACACTTCAGGATCATACGTGACGCGGAATGAATAGCCCGGTTGCGAATCGCCGGGATAGGTGGGGTTGCCATCCCAGACGAGACTCGCCGGCGCGTTGACGATCTCCGTTGGCAAGTCCAACGGAGGGAGAGGCGTTTCGGTCAATGTCGCAGGCGGGGTGAGCGTCGCTTCTGGCGTGGATGTTTGGCTGGGTTCAAGCGTGGGAGAGGATTCAACCACAAGCGGAAATTCCGTCGCGGGTGGTTCGGTGGCGGCAGGCGCTTCGGTTGCCGGTGCTTCCGTCGCGGCAGCCGCGGGACCACAGGATGCAACAAGCGACGACAGGATGATGATGAACAAAACTCGGCGGATCATTCAAATCACTTTCATTTTTGAATCCATGTGGGGCAACAGGCTGAATCAACTCCGAGAGGAACGATCTCAACGGGATTAAACGAACCGGTCGGGTCTGGCATTCCAACGCCCGCTGTTGCAACGTCCGCGATGAACACGGTCATTCTACCATCCATGACTGTTGTAAAAGCCAAAGTGTTCCCGTCCGGCGACCAGAACGGAGTCTCGGTATGCCCAGTAAGAAATTGAGTGACCCGTTTCAATGCGCCTTGTTCAACATTGACAATAAAAATATTGCCAATCAAGTCGTCGGCGGATTCGTCCACAGTTCCGTCATCCAGATTATCGCGCACGACGAATGCGATGCGCCTACCATCCGGCGACCAATTCGCCGCGTAACCGTGACCGGCATCTGCCTCCGCGAGTTTGCGAGCGTTCGAGCCGTCTGCACCCATCACCCACAATTCTCCCACCGTGAACGGAGTTGCCGTGTCGGGAATTTTGATAAAGGCGATTTGTTTTCCATCGGGCGAAAAACGCGCGAAGGAAATGTAATTGAACTGGTCGGCGTACAACTGCTCGACGACATCCCCGCCGCGTGTAGCGAGCCAGAGTTCGCTCCCATAGCCGAGTCCGCGTGAGAAAGTGAAGGTGAAATCATCGTTAACGGGATTGACAGCGAGGTCGTACGTGTATTCCGTGATGGGAACTTGTGCCTCTCCTCCCGCCACGTCTGCAAGAATCACGCGCGGGTCCCCGAGCGAATCCACTTTGAGGTACGCGGACTCGCCGCGGCGCGTCCATGCGAGGAAGTGCGCGTCGGATGCCGTGACAGGTTGAATTGCCGCGCCAGTTTCCACGTCGAGGAAAAGAACCGTCTGCCCGTTGGGACAACTCAGTTCGATGGCGAGGAATTTTCCAACAGGCGCAGGGAATGTGTTGTACAATCCGCACGAGGGAGGGATTGCAAAAGGAATCTCTTTGACCAGTTGAAAGTCTTCGGAGAATTCGATGAAGGCTGGAGGGTCGAAGCGGTAGATGATGAAGGAGGTTTGAAGTGGAGGCGTGGGAGTAGCCTGGCAGGAAAGAAAAAAGAGGAATGAGGAAAAAAGTAACCAGCGAGCTGTGACCAGTGTGCGCGGCATGGGAAGGATTATAATCATCATGCAATATTCGGTGGTCGAGTAGACCTGCGCGCTCGTTGCAGGTCGTATCGAGACCATAGATATGCAAAACCTTTGTAACAAAACTTTTTTGTTTGCATGGTGGTCTCGATACAGGCGAGAAAATCACCCGCCTTACTCGACCACCTGAGTTGGGAATGATCCATGCACATCTTAGTTACCAACGATGACGGCGTAACTGCCCCTGGGCTTCTCGCCCTTGCACAAGAAATTCGCAAACTCGGCAAAGTGACCGTGTTCGCGCCGGATAAAAACTGGTCGGCATCGGGACATGTAAAAACTCTCGAACGCCCACTGCGAGTCCGCGAAACGACTCTCGCCGATGGCACGCCTGCATTCACCTCCGATGGCGCGCCGTCGGATTGTGTCGCGTTGCCGCTGCTCGGATTGACCGATCCCGTGGACCTGGTTGTTTCCGGCATTAACCCTCACGCCAATATCAGCCACGATGTGACTTACTCGGGGACAGTCACCGCGGCAATGGAGGCGGTCATCACCGGTGTGCGCGGGATCGCCGTTTCATTGGATTCACCGGACGGACACAAAGGATTGTTGGATTATTCCACAGCCGCGATCGTTGGACGACGCGTGGTGGAGCAAGTCCTCGCCGATGGATTACCCGAAGGTGTCGTGTTGAATGTGAACGTTCCATACCTAAAAGAAGAGGAACTCAAGGGCTACATGATCACCCGGCAGGGACTGCGCGTGTACCGCGATAAACTCGATTCACGCCTCGACCCGCGCGGCAAACCGTATTACTGGATCGGCGGCGACCTGCCCACCGGCGTG
>DAOTZF010000152.1:0-2017 GCA_034434415.1 Anaerolineales bacterium
AAGCCTCCACTGACCATTTATCATGACCCTGAGTATCGCGACGAGGATATTGACGCCGAAGTGGGTGTGCCGTTGACGAAACCGATTCCCGGCACGGACGAAGTCCGTGTGGTCGAGATGCCGCGCATCGCACAAGCCGCCTGTGTTGTACACACAGGAAGTTATGCAACGATCTACCAGGCATACAATGCCTTGCTCAACTGGATCGATGCGAACGGCTATCGGATGACGGGTGCCATACGGAAAATTTACCTGGGATATAGTGCGGAGGGGCTTGGCTTTGAACTCCCGCCCACTTATCTGACAAAAGATTCGAAGCAATTCGTTACAGAGTTGCAATTGGAGATAGAAAAGAGTTAGGAGACGTTATGGCACATTACCTTGTCAAGGCAAAAGTTCATCAAGACCTGCTCCCAGAATTGCGGGAGCGGCTCGATAGCGGCGAAATTCAAAAGATGCGACCGTTCGGGACAGCGCTGCATTACAGCCTCAACCATGCGCGGCTCGATCCGCAAGGCGATCACTGGCTGGTGTGGGAAGAAGAGGATTATTGCGTGCCGCCTCTCGCGCAGGAACGCGCCGCGGTGCTGGATACGTACTTCACGAATTTGAGCGTGGAGAAAGTGGCGGAGGGAAAAGGCTGGGCGCGCATCGAATTCCTGAAAAGACTTTGGGAGAAATAGCATATGTCATTGCGAGGGCTGGTGGTCGAGTGGTGCGAAGCACGTATCGAGATCACAGCCCGAAGCAATCTCAGACGTAATGAGGAGATTGCTTCACCCCGTTGGTTTCGATACACTCGCTCCGCTCGTTACTCAACCAACGGGCTCGCAATGACGGAAATGAGAACACTATGAAATACAAACGATTTGGTCAAAGCGGATTGCACGTTTCGGAATTGTGCCTCGGTACGATGACCTTCGGCGAAGATTGGGGCTGGGGTGCCTCGAAGCAGGAAAGCAAAAAGATATTCGATGCGTTCGCGGAGGCGGGCGGAAATTTCATTGATACATCCGGTAATTACACGAACGGGACGAGCGAAACGTTTATCGGCGGGTTCATCGAAAGCGAACGCGATCGCTTTGTCGTCGCGACGAAATATTCATTGCGCGTGGGCAAAGGGCACGGATTCGACCCGAATCACGGCAACAACTCGCGCAAGAGCATGATCCGCAATGCGGAAGAGAGCCTCAAGCGATTGAACACCGATTACATTGATTTGCTTTACTTGCACATGTGGGATTTTATGACGCCGGTCGAGGAAGTGTTGCAATCCGTAAATCATCTGATCGCTTCGGGCAAGGTGCGATATTTCGCGTTTTCCGATACGCCCGCATGGATCGTCTCATACGCGATTGCCAAAGCAGACGACTTCGGATGGTCGCCTCCGGTCGCGTTGCAGGTGCCTTATTCCATTTTGGATCGCTCGGTGGAGCGCGCCGAACTGCCCATGGCGCGCGAGCACGGGCTTGCCATTCTGCCGTGGGGCATGTTGGAAAGCGGCGTGTTGACCGGCAAATACAGCCATCCCTCCGATGAGCCGCGCCGCGAATCGGATGTGGACGAACGCGGGTTGAAAGCGGGCGAGACAGTCGCAAAGGTAGCTCGCGAGGCAGGTTGTTCGCCGGCGCAGGTCGCCATCAATTGGGTGAGGCAGAAGCCCGGAAACATCATTCCGATTCTCGGATGCCGCACGCTCGCGCAGGCGAAAGATAACATCGGATGTTTGGATTTCCAGTTGAGCGATGCGCACATGGAAGAGTTGGATAAGATCGCTGATTTCAAATTGGGATTCCCCCTCGCGTTTTTGAAGGGCGATCACGTCGGAAATTTGATCTTCGGCGAAACGCTCGCATTGCTGGCGGATAGACCCGCCTGACCTTACGATATTTCTCCTCCAGTTTGTAGCGGACGTTGAAAAACGTCCGCTGCGTATTTATCACCCATTTGTAAGGGTGCGAGTTTTGCCTCCACCCGTATAATTGATTTATCGTGAAACTCCAACTCTCACAAGGAA
>DAOTZF010000153.1:0-1840 GCA_034434415.1 Anaerolineales bacterium
GGGACGGGATGCACGCCATGACCGTTCGTGCCTTTGAAGAGGAAGAACTCCGGCTCGGGTCCGAGGTTATACGTCCAGCCTTTTTCTTCGATGCGCTTCAATTGTCGCTTCAACGTGCCGCGCGGATCGCCTTCGAACGGGTCGCCGTTCGGCATGAAAATATCGCAGAACACGCGCGCGCGTTTTGATTCAGCCGCAGACCAGGGCAGAACCGCATAGGTGTCGGGGTCGATGATCAGCCGCATGTCGCTTTCTTGAATGCGCGCGAATCCTTCCACCGATGAACCGTCGAACCACACGCCGTCTTTCAACGCGTCCTCGAGATGACGCACGGGCATGTCCACGCTCTTCACTGCGCCGGTCACATCCGAGAATTGTAACGATAGAAACTTTACATTGTCTTCTTTGACTTTCTTGATCAAATCTTTGCCATCCATTTTATTTCTCCTTTTTGATAATGTCATTGCAAACCTCGCTGATCGAGTAGTGCGAAGCACGTATCGAGACCAGCAGAAGCAATTTCACAGATATTATTGGATGAAAGTTATTCTCCGCCCGCGGCGGACTGCAACGGTTCGGTCTTGACCTTGGCCTGTCTCGCCCAATTGATGAAGACCACCGACCCGATGATGATTCCCGTCGCGACGAGGATGCGCGGGGTCAACGCTTCCTGCGAAAACCAGCTTCCAAGAAAGACAGCCACCAACGGGTTGACGTACGCGTACGTTGCGACGAGCGAGATCGGCGCGTTCTGCAACAACCAGATGTACGCGACGAATCCGATCATCGAGCCGAAGGTGATCAAATACAATAAACCAAGCCACGATTGAGTTGAGACCTGTGCGAAGGAAAAGGATGCGAATTCCCCGCGCGCGAGGCTGACAAGAAAGATCGGCAGACTGCCTGCGAGCATTTCCGCGCCCGTCATCATCAACGCAGACTTGGGTAATTCAGCGCTGCGGCTGTAGATCGAACCGAGCGACCAAAAGAACGAGGCAAAAATGACCGCGACGGTTCCGACCGCGTCAAAGTGCAGTCCACCGGTCAACTCGGAGGGTCCAACGAGCAGGTAGATGCCAAGAAATCCGACGATCAAGCCGACCACAGATAATACGGTCGGTTTTACGCCGCCAGGGCGAAGCGCTTCAATAAGAACGAGCCATAACGGGACTGTGCCAACGATCAACGCCGCAACGCCGGAGGGGATTCGTTGTTCTGCAAACGAAACCAGTCCGTTACCGCCGAGCAGGAGCAATGTGCCGATGATCGCCAGCGATCGCCATTGCCTCAAGGTCGGCAATTCATCTCCTGCCGCGCGCCGCCAAATGACGATGATCAATCCCGATATGAGGAAACGCAAACCTGCATGCAAGAATGGAGGGATCGTTTCCACGGCGAATCGAATCGCAAGGTAGGTGGATCCCCATACGATGTACAACGCAATCAAAGCGATCCATATTTTTGTTCTCATTCATCTCCAAGTTATGTCATTGCGAGGAGCGTTCGTTGCGACGAAGCAATCTCCCTCACAGGGTTGGAGATTGCTTCGCCATTCGCTACGCTTGGCTCGCAACGACAGATTCATACGCCAGCAGCGCCTTCTTCCTCAACGCGCCGTAGCGATACTTCCCAAACTCGCCAGCCTTGCGGACCACGCGATGACACGGAATCAGCACGGCGATCGGGTTGTGTCCTACCGCGGTTCCAACAGCGCGCGTCGCTGTCGGCTTGCCAATTCTCGATGCGATCCCTTCGTAGGTGGTCACTGCCCCTGCCGGGATTTGCAACAACGCCTCCCACACCTTCAACTGGAAGTTTGTGCCGCGCAGGTGCAGTGTCA
>DAOTZF010000154.1:0-16360 GCA_034434415.1 Anaerolineales bacterium
ATTCCCACCAACACACCGCTCCCCCCCACTGCAACCTTCACCTCAACCCCATTACCCACCGAGACAGCGACGTCAACGCCGACCCTTGACCCGTCCCTTCCGACCGCAACCTTCACACTTGCGCCGCAAGCGTCGGGTCCGACTCTAGATCCATGCAATCAACCCCTCATGCAATGGAAAACGCCGACACTCAAAATTCTGATCGCCAATGAAACAAAACCGCAAGGAAAGATTATTCTCGCGCTTTCTGTAAAAACAGCCTTTAACGAGTGCGGCTACCTGCCAGTTTATGGAAGCAGTCTCTCCGGTCCCGAAGGCTATTACTCCGCTTTTGCCTGGGTCGAAGGCAAGAAAAACTTCACCGTTTCCGGCGGCTTCCTCCTCACTGGCGGCAGTTGGACAATTATCATCAGGAACGAAACCATAGTAGCAAAGGGCGGTTGCTACCCGAACTGCTAATGCAGTATTTTAGGAGAAATAAAAAATGAAACGAGTAAGAGCAATTTGGGCGTTCACGTTAGCCGCGGTATTGATTGCGGCTTGTGGTGCAGAACCCGCTCCAACGATGAGCGTGGAAGAGGTGCAAGGCACAGCGGTTTCCGCGGCGTTAACCATCGTCGCGGAAACACAGGCGGCAATCCCGACAAACACGCCGGTCCCGCCCACAGAGACTCCGACATCCACACCACCACCCACCAACACGCCAGTTGAACTTCCCACCCTCCAAGTGGCACCCACAAATACACTCGCCAGCGCCGGAGGAGACCCTTGTGCAACGCGGGTCTTGGGGAAACCCCTCGGTAAGAACACAGTAATCAAAATTGACAATACGACGAAATGGCCCGTCACCGTGTCGTTGTACCTCAATGAAACAGATAGTCACAACGAATGCGGATACCGCGCATACAATCTGAGCAAGAACGGCTCGGTGGTGATTACCGATCTGGTTTACGGTTGTTACAACTTGTGGGCGTGGAGCACGGACCCCAAGAAAGCCTTCAATTCTTCGGGCTACGGATGCATCAACAACCCCGACAAGTGGACATTCGAAATCCGCGAGGACATTATCAAGTTTGTCGGACCCTAACAACTGCGGCGGCGAGAGACCAAAAAAGGCGAGCATTGCTTGCCTTTTTTTATTACAGGAACCCTTTGCCACCCGAATTCGTCTGTAAAGTATCGAAAGGCGAAAATGAAACTCCTCGTTGTCATGATAACGCTCACCCTTCTTGCGTCGGCTTGCGTGGCAGATCTGCCTACGACTACACCTCCCGACACGGTCGTTACCAGTTCGTCGACCGGAGAAATTCCCGTACCGCCTTATGCCCCTTTGCCCTCGGATTCAAAACTCGAACAGGCAAAAGTTTTTATAGAGGAATCAGACCTGCTGATTCGCGAAAGCTATCCGGTGCAGATCGCGCTTTCGATTGTCGGAAACCTGCCAACGCCATGTCACCAGCTGAGAGTCCGAGTTGGCGAGCCCGATGCTGCGAACAATATCATCCTGGAGGCGTATTCAGTCTCTGAGCCTAACGCGATGTGCATTCAGGTACTTCATCCATTCTCGGAAATCATCGAGATGGGGACTTTCCCGTCCGGGCATTACACAGTTTGGCTCAACGGCACGCAGGTTGGTGAATTCGATTCCTAAATATTACACGGTCAAAGACCTTCTGAAAACCTACTGACCGTTTTTATCCGCGCATTTGTCAATTTGACCAGATCTGCAACCGCCAATTTGATGTTCAATCCCCTCTGCCCTCCTGAAACGTGGATCTGTTCGAAATTCTGTGCAGAGGAATCGAGAACCACCTGAAACCCTTTGTTGAGCAGGGCAAGAGGCGAGATTCCGCCTGCCTGCAAACCTGTGACCTGCTCCGCTTCTTTTTCTGTAGGCAGATGAACCTTTTTCTCGCCCAGCGCGGATGCCAATAACTTCAAATCCACAACCGAATCACCGGAGACAAGCACCAGCAACGGTTTCTTGGGCTTCTCCCGTAAAACAACGATTGTCTTGAAAATGGACGCGGGGTCAACGCCGAGCAACTGTGCAGTTTCCTGTGCGCCGCGTTTCTCAGGCGTGAGTTCATACGCAGAGTATGAAATTTTACGTGAATCCAGCAGGCGTGTAACGTTGTTAACGATTGTCATTTCGTGCAACTCCTTCAAAATAATCCGTCTCCCAATTGTAACGGGAACGCAAAATATTTTCATGGCAGCGTAGTACAATCTACAGCATGAAATCGGTCCCAACCGCTGTCCCTCTTGAAAAATTGATGGAACAACTCCCCGACAATTACACCGCCGCGGAACGGGAGGTGATCCAGCGCGCCTACCAAATGGCGGAGGAGGCGCATCGCGAGCAGAAACGCAGTTCCGGCGAGCCGTACATCAATCATTGCATCGCGGTTGCCAGCATCCTTGCCGATTTGCGCGTCCCTTCAGAAGTGGTGGCAGCGGCTTTACTCCACGATACTGTGGAAGACACGAACATAACCCTCAGTGATATTCGTCGCGAATTCGGCGAGACGATTTCGATCCTTGTGGACGGTGTAACCAAACTGACGAACCTGCCGCGCGTCTCACGGGGCGATCAACATGCAGGAAAGCCGGATCAAACCGACGGGGAGGACGACCCGGCTTTCGTCGAGTCAGGCAACGGGCGGGGGCGGAAACGCGACCTCGCGTCCGAAACGCTCCGCAAAACATTTCTCGCAATGGGCGACGATGTGCGCGTGGTGTTGATCAAACTGGCAGACCGTTTGCACAACATGCGCACACTCGGCTTCATGCCCGAAACGAAGCAAAAGCGCATCGCAAAAGAAACGCTCGATATCTTTGCTCCGCTTGCGAACCGGCTCGGCATCTGGCAGATCAAATGGGAATTGGAAGACCTCGGCTTTCGTTACCTCAACCCGGAAAAATACAAGGAGATCGCCGAACAATTGCAGGAAAAACGACCAGACCGTGAACGACAGATCGGGGAGATCAAAGACAAACTTACCAGACTGCTCGAAAGCCACAATATAAAAGCAGAGTTAAGTGGACGACCCAAACACATTTATTCCATCTTCAAAAAGATGACTCAAAAGAGAAAGTCGTTCGATCTCGTCCGCGACGTGCGCGCCATGCGCATCATAGTGCCGGATGTGCCCTCGTGTTATGCCGCGCTTGGCGTGATTCACACCACATGGCGACCCATCCCCGGCGAGTTCGACGATTACATTGCCGCACCGAAGGAAAACTTCTATCAATCCTTACACACCGCAGTGATTTACGACGATGGCCGTCCGCTCGAGATCCAGATCCGCACGCAGGAAATGCACGAGAACGCCGAATATGGAATCGCCGCTCACTGGAAATACAAGGAAGGCACTCGACGCGATAAATCGTACGAACAGCGCATCAACTGGCTCCGCAACATGATGGAGTGGAAGACCGACGTGCACGACGCGCAGGAATTCGTCGAAAGTATGAAAACGGACGTGTTCCAGGACCGCGTGTACGTCTTCACCCCGCGTGGCGATATTTTCGACCTCCCTGTCGGTTCGACACCGATTGATTTTGCATACCACGTCCACACAGACATCGGTCATCGCTGCCGCGGCGCACGCGTCAACGGGAAACTCATCCCCCTGCATCAGGAGTTGAAGACCGGCGACCAGGTTGAGATCCTGACCGCGAAACGTGGCGGACCAAGCCGCGATTGGCTGAATCTGAATCTGGGACTGGTAAAAACACAGCGCGCGCGTTCGAAGATCAAAGCGTGGTTCAAGAAACAGGAAGATGAACAAAACCTCGCGCAGGGACGTGCCGCGCTTGAGCGCGAACTGCAACGACTCGGCATCACCGAACTCAATTTCGAAAAGATGGCGCGCGAACTTGGATACAAAATACCCGATGAGATGTTTATCGCCATCGGATGCGGCGACCTTTCACTGAGCAAGGTCATCCGAATGATGGAGGAGACCGAAGAGACCGCCGACATTCTCGAAGTCACAACAACCGCGCCTAAAAAACACACAAGCGATGTTGTGCAGGTGGTCGGGTTGAAGGGCTTGCTCTGGCAAATGGCGAAATGCTGCACCCCCATGCCCGGCGACCAGATCATCGCCTACGTCACGCGCGGGCGCGGCGCGACAATCCACCGGCAGGATTGTCCCAACATCCTGCATCGAGACGATACAGAAAGGCTCCTGCAAGTGGATTGGGGAACGGCAGAGCAAACGTTTGCCGTGCCTGTCACTGTGAAAGCCTACGACCGCGAAGGGTTGCTCGGTGATATTTCGACCCTGCTGCAAAACGAAGGGGTCAACATCGCGAATGTGGCGGTTAGTTTTAATCGCAGCGTGGCTGACTTGCGTTTGGTCGTCGAAGTGCGCGACCTCGAACAACTGAGCCGGGTACTGACGCGCATTGAAAGTGTGCCAAACGTTCTTGAAGCCCAGCGGACCAAACCGGGGTGATCTCAATTTACGATTTACGATTGACGATTGTTGTTTGCAGTATAATGTCGCCGCTTCAACTATGACACTGCTCAGCGTCAGCGAAGCGCGCGAGCGCATCCTCGCTAAATTCCAACCTGTTCCAACTGAATCACTGCCGCTGGCAGAATGTTTGAACCGCGTCAGCGCACGCGATATATCTGCGGCGGATGACCTTCCCCCGTTTGACAATTCCTCCATGGATGGATTCGCCGTTCGCTCTGCAGATGTAGCGGACGCAAGCCCCGCTTCGCCGCGAAGGTTGCGCGTGGTCGCAGACATCCCGGCAGGATTTGCGCCGACGATTTCCCTCTCACCCGGTGAAGCCGCGCGCATTATGACCGGCGCGCAAATGCCAGCCGGTGCAGACGCAGTGATTCCCGTTGAAGAGACGGATTTTCAAAATCGCGATGCGGGTTCGACACCGCCGCAGTTCGTCGAGATTCACCAATCGATCGTCGCTGGAGTGAATATCCGCCTGCGCGGCATGGATGTGCGCGCCGGCGAGGTTGTTCTTCGCAAAGGACGGGGACTCAACCCTCAAGATTTAGGGTTGCTCGCTACTGTCGGACTCGCGCAAGTAGAAGTGCATCGTAAAACACGTGTAGCGTTATTTTCTTCCGGAGATGAACTTCTGGATGTGAACGCGCCGCTCGAGCCGGGAAAAATCCGAGATTCGAATTCGTACATGCTGGCGGGCTTGGTGCAATCGACCGGAGCGGAGATCATCAAACTGGGCGTGGCAAAAGATAATTTCGATTCGGTTAAAGCCCTGCTCGATCAAGCGGCAACATTGAAAGCGGATCTGATCCTCTCTTCTGCCGGAGTAAGTGTGGGTGCATATGATTATGTGAAAGATGCTCTCGAATCAAGCGGAAAACTGGATTTCTGGCGCGTCAACATGCGACCCGGTAAACCGCTGGCTTTCGGTGAATACAAAGGGATTCCGTTCATCGGCCTGCCCGGCAACCCCGTATCAGCGTTTGTAGGATTCGAAGTTTTCGTCCGTGCGGCGTTGAGGAGGCTGGGCGGTTCAGACGGCGGGAGCAGATACACCGTCCGCGTGCGATGCGAAGAGGAGATTCGATCCGATGGGCGCGAGAGCTATTTGAGGGCTCAAATCCGCGAACAGGATGGAATCCTGTATGCGCGCCTGACCGGCCATCAAGGCTCGGGCAATCTACTCTCGCTGGTACAGGCAGACGCTTTACTTATTATTCCCGCTGGTGTAAAATGCGTGCCTGCTGGTCAGGAAACCACCGCATGGATTCTATGAGGAGACATGGATAAACGGCTTACGCAACTGTCAATCGCACTAACGATCATCGGCTTGTTCGTATCGATCTACATGACCATTTACAAAATCACATCGAACGAAAGCATGTGCGTTGGTTCAAAGGATTGCTCGGTTGTGAATGCCAGCCGGTATTCGGAAGTGAACGGTATTCCGGTGGCGGTGATCGGCGTGGCAGGTTACCTTGCCCTGCTGGCTGTGCAATGGCTCGAACGAAAACCCGGCTTTTTTCAACAGAATGGCACGATGATCTTCTTCGCGTTGTCGGTCACGGGCTTTCTGTTCACGGTGTACCTGGTCTTTCTCGAAGTCGCGCTGATCAAAGCCTATTGTCCATTTTGCATCACATCGCAGGTGGCTATGACCCTGATATTCATCATTTCTGTCATCCGCCTTATCAAACAACCTTAATCAGGAGGAGTGAATGCCCCGCATCAAGTGTCATTACGCAGATTGTGTTTTTTTGGATGAAGGCTATTGCAGTGCCGCCGCGGTCGAGTTAGATCCAGACACCGGTTGCGCCACCTATTCGCCCAGCGATGATGCCGCCGAAAAGGAAGAATGGGACGAAGAGGAAGCGGAGGAGTGGGAGGACGAAGATGAAGAGGAAGACGATGTATGGGATGAGGAGGAGGACGAGTTTTAACGCTCCTCTCCCCCATTGAATTTGATTCACCTTTCGTAGGGGCAGGTTTGAAACCTGCCCCTACGGGTTTAAATGATATAACAAAACACCCGCTGCAACCGCGAGATTCAAAGAACTCACCCTCCCCTGCATCGGCAGGGATACGGTCACATCGCACGCGCTTGCCTGCTCGACTGAAAGCCCCTTCTGTTCGTTTCCCAACAACAAAATCCATGGAATGTTCGGCACAAGCGTTCGATAATCCACATCCGCGCGGGTTGAGGTGCCAATGAGTTGAAACTTCCCTGCACGCGCCCACAAGAGAAATTCCTCGAATGACGCTGACGCAACCGGCTTCCAGAATATCGCTCCCATGCTCGAGCGGATCACGGTTGGATGGTACATATCCACACCTCCATCCAGAAGAAACAACGCCTCTGCGCCGACCGCATCCATCGTACGGAGGATGGTCCCGACATTGCCGGGGTCTTGAGGAGAAACAAGCGCGACAGAAACCTTGGGAGAATGGATGCTGGAAATCTTCGTTTCGCGTTGCCTGACCATCGCGATAATTCCCTGCGGGTTCTCTTTATCGGCGAGCGATTCCACCACCTCCGGCGATACAGGCTGACCCCTGTCATCGAGGCGGGAAACCAAATCGAGAGCAAAACTGCTTGTCAACAACTCTGGGGCATAGATGACCGACTCGACATTCCATCCCGATTCGACGGCTTCGCCCACGTGGTGAATCCCCTCCACAAGAAATAATCCACTTTCGTTACGCGCTTTCTTTTGGCGCAAAGCTCGCGCTTGTTTGATAAGCGGATTGCCCAGACTCGTGATCAAAGGTTTTGTCATTGACGTTACCGACTTTTGAGTTCTCGAAGAACACTAAAGATTAGACTATATCGGAAAAAAGCTAAAAAATTTTTGGACGCTGATGAACACAGAAAACGCAGATTTTCTCTTTGAATCAGCGTAGATCAGCGTTTATCTGCGTCCCAATTTTATTTCCGATAGAGCTATTAATTTTCACCTGCGACAACGATCAACTTGCCGACCATGCCGGAGGCGATGTGCCCCTCCGTTCGGCAGACGACTTGATATTCGCCGGGTTGGTCGGGTGCGGTGAAACTGGTGGTCACATCCGCGCCGGGGACAAGTTCCACCTCCCAATAAACGTTCGACTGATCTTCATCCTCGAACACGGAACCCGCGTCAGTCCCCAGTTTCATCACGACAAAATTATGCACAACCGCGCCGTTATTCACCGCAGTAAAAGAAATCTCCTGCCCGGCAGGCACAACAAACTCGGCAGGCGTGAATTGAAAATCGCCTAGAATCAAATTGATGTCAGTCGTGGGTCCTTTTGCACCGCAGGAAACCAGCAACAGGGCGAGAATCAATGTGACTGGGCTAAGAAGTTTTTTCATTCGATGCTCCATATAAGTTATTCTTCGAGGTTATTGTAATATAATTCGCCAATCAAGGATTTTCCCATGACCTCTTTCGCTCGAACTGAAACAAACCGTTACTGGAATTATGCACTCTGGCTCGCCGTCTTCACGATCCTTTATAACCTGATGGAAGGTTTGATCTCCGTCTCGTTTGGTATCAGTGACGAGACCCTGACCCTATTCGGCTTTGGCGTGGATTCGTTCATCGAGGTCATGTCGGGGATCGGGATTCTCGCCATGGTGATTCGGATTCGCCAGCACCCCGACACGCCTCGCTCCCAATTCGAGCGGACCGCCCTGCGCGTGACCGGTTCATCCTTTTACCTGCTCGCGCTTGGGCTTGGCGTCTCAGCCGTGTACAACATGGTGATCGGTCACAAGCCGGAGACAACCGTGCCGGGATTGATTATCTCACTCATTTCCATCGCGGTGATGTGGGCACTGGTCAACGGCAAACGCAAAGTGGGACGCGCGCTCGACTCCTCCCCCATCCTCGCAGACGCAAACTGCACCATGGTGTGCATTTACATGTCGGTAGTACTGCTGGCATCCAGCCTGATCTACGAATTGACGGGGTTCGGCTTCGTCGATTCCATCGGCGCGCTGGGTCTGATCTGGTTCTCGTACAGCGAAGGGAAAGAATCGTTCGAAAAGGCGGCAGGGCTGGAAGAATGTTGCGAGGATGAGGATTGTACTTGAGCCGCGTTCATCAATTTCGAATTGCGAGACCGGAAGAGATTCCCGCCCACCGCGAAGCGACGACACAACTCGCCAGGGAATCATGGCCCGAATTCATGTGGCACGACGAGATCGCGAAAGCCCACTGGCACGAGTTTTTCGACCGGTTTGCAAAATATCAATCCGTGATGCTGGATGCAGAGACAAACCAAGTCGTTGCGGTGGGACATAGTTTCCCGTTTCGCTGGGATCATCCACTTGGCGACTTGCCCGAGGAAGGCTGGGATTGGGTGTTCCAGAAAGCAGTGGCTGACAACAAAAAGGGAAATAAACCAAATCTCCTCGCCGGGGTGTTCGTCGGCGTGCGCGAGGAATACAAGAAGCATGGGTTGAGCCGATCCATTTTGCTTTCGTTTCAACCCACCGCGCGGGCGCACGGATTCGAGAATCTCGTAATACCCGTCCGCCCGAATGAAAAGCCGATGTATCCTCTCATCGACATGGACGATTACATCACGTGGAAGAACGAAACAGGGATGCCCTTCGATGCGTGGCTGCGAATCCAACTGCGCGCAGGGGGACGGATCGTCAACGTGTGTCACAAATCAAAAACGGTCCGCGGCACGCGCGCGGAGTGGGAGACATGGACTGGCATGAAATTCCCGCAAAGCGGAAGTTACATCATCCCCGGCGCGCTCAACCCCATTGAAATGAACTGTGAAAAAGACGAGGGAATCTACATCGAGCCGAATGTGTGGGTGCAACATTCGAGTGCGTAATTTATAATTGCTGCATGAAGACAAAACATTGGTTGGCGATGGGTTTCGGTTTCTTCCTGTTCGCCTGCCAGCCAGCCGTTCCGCAGACGGTCACCATCATCGACGGCGAAACCGTCGTAACGGCTCAAACAAACGAATCCGTTCCCCTGGCGATTCTGAACGAAGCAGGGATCACACTCGACTCTGAGGACAGTGTTCTTCTCAATGGAATTCCTGTTTCACTCGATTCTCCAATTCCTGATTACCCGATTACCTTACAACTCCGTCGCGCGGGAAACATTCAAACGCCCATCCCGCAAGCACCATCAACCAGCCTCACAATTACATCGAACGGCAAAACCCTGCAGATTCAATCCTCCACGGCGACGGTTGGCGCTGCGCTGGCTGAAGCGGGGATTCCGCTGGTCGGGCAGGATTACAGCGTCCCGTCGGAGAATGAACCGTTACCAGCCGATGGAAACATCAAAATCGTGCGAGTCACCGAATCCGTTTTGCTCGCACAGAAACCCATTCCCTTCACCAGCGAATTGATCCAGTCTGCCGAAGTCCCGCTCGACCAAACCCAGATCTTACAACCCGGCGAGAATGGACTCACGATGCAACGCATCCGCATCCGCTACGAGGACGGGGTGGAGGTCGCGCGCGTCACAGAAGATGAGACTGTCGTCCGCCCGCCGAAAAATCGCGTGCTCGGTTATGGCACAAAGATCGAGATCAAAACCGCTGTTGTGGATGGCGTGACCATCGAATACTGGCGCGCGGTGCAAATGTATATTACATCGTATTCGCCATGTCGATCGGGTGGAGATCGTTGTTACACCGGCACATCCAGCGGTGCGACGGTGAAAAAAGGTGTGGTGGGCATGCGCTACGATTGGTATCTCGCCATGGGCGGGCAACCGCTGTACATTCCCGGTTATGGTTTTGCGACAGTGGAGGATGTGTGCGGAGGATGCGTTGGGAAACCGTGGATCGATGTCGCATACAGTGACAACGACTATGTACCGTGGAGTTCATGGGTCACTGTGTATTTTCTAACGCCGATACCGGCAAACATCATCTACGTGCTGGAATGAATTCGTGACACGTCTTCAAAAAGCCGCGCTCGGATTCCTCACCGCAGTCGCCATCGCATTGACTGCCGCCATCGGTTGGCTGTACACGACGAAATGGCAAACGCCTCTCGGACCTCCCTTGCAACTGCCCACGCAGACCCCGTTTCAACTCGCCGCCACGTGGACTCCGGACGCGCATGCGACCGGGACAGCAGGTGCGTCATCGGTCAATCTGGTGAAGAACTCAGTCATCGCTTCGGTTACGCCGTCGCCTTCGCCTGTGTGCGGCGCGGAGCCGTTGATGTACATCCTGCTCATCGGCAGCGATTCGCGGGGCGACTCGTATCAATACGGCTTGGCAGATGTCATCCGAATTGCGCGCGTGGATTTTGTGAACGCAACCGTCACCGTGCTTGAATTTCCGCGCGACTTATGGGTCGAGATTCCCGACATCGCAGATAATTTGAACGGTCAGGATCACGAAAAACTCAACCAAGCGTATCTCTACGGGAATCCCGGCTTCGGATATACCACGGACCCCGCGCAGGGACCCGGACTTCTCGCGCGCACGCTCGCGCTCAACTTCGGTACGCGCATCGATCATTACGCGGCTGTGAACATGCGGACATTCGTCAACATCGTCAATGCGGTGGGCGGCATTGACGTGTATCTGCCTGAACCGGTGGATGGACGCACCGCGGATGATTTGAACAGTCGGCTCGTCTTCCCCGCCGGGCATCTGCATCTCATGGGAGACCGCGCACTCACGCTGGCGCGCATCCGCATCGAGGGCGGGTTCGTCCGCACGGAAAATCAGAACCGCGTGTTATGCGCGTTGCGCGACCAACTCATCAGCCCAGCAATCGTTGAAAATATTCCTGCGCTTATCCAGTCGTTCAAAGATAACATCCAGACCGATCTCAGTCCGGAGCAGATCAGCCAGTTGGCATGCATCGGCACAAAGATCAAGCCGAGCGATATCCGATTTGCGGATTTTCCCGAAGAGTTGTTCAATGTGACGCGCGAGTACGACGCGGTCTTCGACAAGAATGTGTCCATCCTCAAAACGGATTTCGACATTTTGCGTGAGTATGTCGCGCAATTCAACGAAGGCACCTGGCCCCCTCTTACAAGCGCGCCTGAAAACAGTCGCGGCGAGGTTTCATTTTGCCCATGAAAAACATCCCGCATCTCGACCCCGCGGCGGTACTTAAACGTTTCGGTTTGCGCGCCGACAGATCGCTCGGGCAAAATTTCTTACAGGATGACTTCGCGCTCGAGGCAATCACATCCGCCGCGCAGATTCAACGGACGGATACCGTCCTGGAGATCGGGCCAGGCTTGGGAAGTTTGACCCGCTATTTGGCAGTTTCTTCCAGGGATGTCGTTGCGGTCGAACTCGATGGCAGGCTGATTCAGCCCCTTCAAGCGATTCTCACCCCGCATAATAATGTCCGCATTGTTCACGGCGACATTCTCAAACTTACATCGGATGAATTGATAACTGAACAGGATTACATCGTCGTTGCGAACATCCCGTATTACATTACTTCAGCAGTCATTCGTCATTTGCTCGAAAGCAAGACCAAGCCCCGCCGCATCATACTCACGATCCAAAAGGAAGTGGCACAGCGCATCTGCGCTAAACCTGGCGACCTGAGCTTGCTTGCGTTGAGCGTACAGGTCTACGGCGAGCCGCACATCGCTGCGCGCATCCCTGCGGAGGCATTCTTCCCAAAACCCAACGTGGACTCGGCTGTACTGTGTGTGGACATTTATCCGTCACCCAAAGTGGAACCATCCCTGCTCGAAACATTTTTCAAGTTGACCAAAGCGGGGTTTTCACAAAAAAGAAAAACCCTTCGCAACTCGCTTTCGGCTGGGTTGCATATTTCCCCCGCGCAAGCCGAAGAGCTGCTCCAACGGGCGAATATCGATTCCCGCCGCCGGGCAGAGACGTTGAGCATTGAAGAGTGGATAACCTTGTGCAAATTCTATAAAAAATAGGCGGAGACATTTCTGTCTCCGCTTGCATCGTTACAATAGTTTTCCATTATGTACGGCTCAACAATTCTTTCTTGAGTTGGTCGACACTTGAGAATCGCCCATACACCGAGGGCATTTCGGAAACAAGGATGGCAAGGCGGTCTGTCTTTTTCGAGGCTTGCTCACGGTCACTGAGCGGATAGAAATAATCCAGCGATTGTTCGAGGCGGGCTTTGATCTTTTCCTGAAACGGCAGCAGGGTCGCCGGCGAAAGCACAACGATAAAATCTGAAGGACCAAGGTGACCGAGGAAATCCTCCGGCGAGCCGGTTTCCTTCAGGGTGTTCAGGATCATCAGGCTTATGGCGCGCAGCACGTCATCGGACGCGACGAAACCGTACGAATCTCGAAACGCCTGCAAATTTTGGATCGAAATATGAAGGAGCGACAATCCGCTTTTGTGGACGACCTCAGAGAGTCGTTCTTCCACCAGCGCGCCTTCGGGAAGTCCGCTTACTGGGTTGGTTAACGAAGGCTGGCTGACACGTTTCAGGGCATTACGCACACGCAGGCGAAGTTCCTGCACATCGAAAGGTTTGGTGATGTAATCGTCCGCGCCGACTTCGAAACCTTGCAAACGGTCGAGCCGGTCTCTTTTTTCCGTGAGGAAAATGATGGGAATTTCATGAGTGCGTCGGTCTGAGCGAACGCGGCGCGCCACCTCAAACCCGTCAATATCGGGCAGGCGAATATCGAGAATCACCAAATTGGGCAGGACGGTTTGAGCGGCACGGACACCATCCTCTCCCCAGTTGACCGTGAACACTTCATATCCTTGAACGCGAAAATACGCGTTCAACATTTCTGCTATATCCAGATCGTCTTCTACGATGAGTATCTTTGCCTTGGCGTCTGCCACTTTGCCCCCACTCAGATGATCGGTTCTTTTTGGATGACAAATTCACAGACCGCATCACCGACGGCAACACATTTGGATTCGTTGACGCGGAATTCGCTCCCGCCGGATACCCATTTGAGCGCTTCCTGCAGCAAGCCTGTGGCGAGATAGCAGACCGGCTTGTCCGCGTTCGTGCGGCCCCAACAGACCGGGCATTTGTGAATCGTGTAAATGAACTCCGTATCTTTTTCTTCAACCGTACTGTGCTGGTCACTTAACTGTGAAAAGATCTTTGCCACAGCAGGGATGCCGATCTTCAGTTTTGCTTGAAGAGGGAGCACAACGAAGGCGAGGTCTGCCGCGCCTGCCAAAGCGCCGAAATTCTTCAACGCGTCTGAAAAAGTTGCCCGTCCGGCGCGAAGCGCAAGCCCGCGTCCGCCGCGCGGACCGTACATTTCCTCCAACGCCGTACCCATGGCAGAAAGTTCGCCGAAATCGAATCCTTTGTCGAGGTTATCGGCTGGATAGTTATCGATATAGTTATTCAAACCCGCGAGGTTGAGGATGGCATTCAAGCCGTTCTTGCCCATCACTTCTTCGAGGGATTTGATGGTGATCAGACCAAATTTGTTCGGGTAATACAGACCAGCCTTTTGAACGGGGCTCATAGGTTCTCCGATTAGATCAGTTTCGCAAGGTCTTCCGCAGCGCGGCGCATATCGAGGAAGATCAAGCCTAATTTCGCCTGTTCGCGCGCCAATGCGGTAAGAACCGCTTCTTCCCCAACGGACATCAATACAACGTATCCCTTTTCCCCTTTGATGTATACCTGTTCGAGCGAACCCCGCCCCAATTCGGTCGCGATGCGCTCGCCGAGGGATAGCATGGCGGCGGACATGGCAGACACACGGTCCTCCTCAACGCCTTGCGGCAGTGCGGACGCGATGCTCAAACCGTCCACGCTCACCACGGCTGAGGCTTCGATATCGGGTGATGAGGCTTGCAATTCGCGAAGTCGATCCACCATTTGTTGCGTGCGAGATTTGGACAAAACAGCCCTCCTCTAAAGGCTTCAAGCCGTACAGTCCCGGCTGGATGTTCGATTCAAGTGGAGATATTTTAGATTACGGGGTAAAAAGTGTCAAGCCAGCGTATTCAAAGGCAATGCCGAATAACAGAAATGCAAACATCGTTTCCATTATAATCCCGCAAAATGAAAAAACTTCTCCTTGTTCTTCCCTTGACTCTGTTGGGTTTAAGTCTCAACAAACAACCTTCTGTTTTCGCTCAAGCAGTAGTGGAGCCTGAAAGTGGCGCGGTCGTTTGTGCACCGGACGTGTATTTCTCGCCCCCGGGCGATTGCCTGCCACTGGGACCATCCACCTACATCACCGAGATGGCGAAGCTCGGACTGACATTCCCGCCCCGCCCGCTCTCGGTTCGCAAACCGGACCCCAGCCTGACTCAACTCCCTTACCGCTACTTCCACCTCGACGACGATTACGTTCCGGTATTGGACTCGCCCGCCGGCAACGAGATAAGCGCGCCGTATCAGCCGGGCTTTGTATATGTCACATACATCGACCGGGTGGATACCGGACGCGGAATCTATTATATGCTCCCTAACGGAAGCTGGATTCCCGGCAAAGGCGCGCGCGTTTCGGAATTTTCCTCCTATCAAGGGCTCGAATTCAAATCCACGCCGGTCAACGCGTTCGGCTGGTCGTTCGAGTACATTCCCATTAAACTAGCGCCCGGCTACAACACAGCTGAATCCGGTCTGTATTTAAACCCACTCACGGATATTTTTCAGGTATACAGCACAGTCAACAGTGACGGAGCGGACTGGAATATGATCGGTCCGAATCAATGGGTGGAGGCACGCAAAGTCGCCATGGTCACGCCAACCACGACCCCTCCGGAAGGTGTGACCACCGGTCGTTGGATTGATGTGGATCTTGCCGAGCAAACGCTTGCCGTTTACGATAACAACGAATTGGTCTTTGCCACTGTCATCGCCAGCGGACTCGAACCGTTTTGGACTCGTCCCGGTCTCTTCCAGATCTATCAGAAGAAAGAGATCGAAACCATGCGGAACAACGACCCAACGGATTTTTACTATCTCGATAACGTGCCATGGACGATGTACTTCGATAAAGCACGCGCGTTGCACGGCGCATACTGGCGTACGCGCTTCGGCTATCCTCAGTCGCACGGATGCGTGAACCTCTCTGTCGGCGATTCGCATTGGCTATACAACTGGGCACGCGAAGGTGACTGGGTGTATGTTCATGACCCATCGGGGTCGACTCCCACCGATCCGGCGCTATATCCGGACTGGGCGTATTGACACGAAGTTTTCCGCATGGTAAACTCTCGCCCGCTTGTTAGTGCTCTAAAGAGCATAGCCAATGGTCTCGTGGTGTAGCGGCCTAACATGCGGCCCTGTCAAGGCCGAGATCGCGGGTTCGAATCCCGTCGGGACCGCCTAAAATTCCTCCAACTCGGAGGAATTTTTATTTCAGCAACTCGTTGTACAATTGATTTATGACACGATTCTTCGCGGGCGATTATTCGGGTCCCGCCTTCGAGTTCTTCGGTAGCGCGCATATCAGCGCGTTGGTTTGCCTTTTTCTGGTGAATGTTTTTCTGTTCCGCTTCAGGAACGCGGACGAGGCAACGAAAGGAAAAGTCCGTTGGACGCTGGCGTTGATTTTGTGGGGCAACGAGATCGCCTGGCACGCGTGGAATTACGCGGTCGGAAAATGGACGATCCAAACCATGCTCCCGCTTCACCTGTGTAGTCTTTTGGTATGGACGGGCGCGTTGATGCTCGTCACGAAGAATTATGCGATCTATGAGTTCATGTACTTCCTCGGCATTGGCGGAGCGATACAGGCGTTGATCACACCCGACCTTGGAATTTACGGCTTCCCGCACTTCCGCTTTTTCCAGACCTTCATTTCGCACGGACTGATCATCACCTCCGGGATTTACATGACCGTTGTCGAAGGATTGCGCCCCACATGGAAATCCATCCTCCGGGTTGCGATCTGGATGAACATTTATGTTGTTATTGTTTATCAAATCAACACTGCCATCGG
>DAOTZF010000155.1:0-3276 GCA_034434415.1 Anaerolineales bacterium
GCCATGAGTCCCGCCCCTCCCGCGCCTACGACGATCACGTCGAACTGATGAACATTTGCCATGAAATATTGCTCCTAAGCCTTTATGTTGCAGTGAATTTTATGCTTTCCAAATGATATAGATACCCATTAATACAACGGCGATAAAGATCGCGATATTGATATATCGAACCCACTGCCGATACAACGGCTTGACAATGTAATCATCGAGAATGACGATGACGCCGTGCACGCCATGCGCCGCAGTGACGAAGAGCAGGGCAATGGCGGTCAATTTCCAGAACAATCCCCCCCAAGGTGTCAGGTCCGCCACGCTCGTACCCTGTACGTGGTAGATGTTGGGGTTGAAAGCCCAGCGCATCACTTCTGCGAAGTTCATCTGGTTGCGCGCGCCCATGATTAACGCGCCGACCAGCCCGACGATAACGAGCGCATAGATCGCCAGCGCGGAAAGGCGCGTGAAGAGCCACATAAAGGTCTCAAAACTCATGCCGCGTTTGGTGATGGGTAAGGTTCTGGGTTTGACACTGTCCATGTCAGCCTCCAAACTCTGCCTGAAGAATCACGAAGACAGCAAAACCGTACACCGTGAAAAAGACCGCCCACTCGATCCAGATGATCTCGCGAAAATAGGTGATCAATTTCGGGAACAGGTCGAGGATCGTGATACGCAATCCGTTGATGGCGTGAAAGAAGATGCAGAAGAAAACGAACAACTGGAAAACCGGGTTGAAGAAGATATCGTTGAGCACATCCCCAATTTGCGACCCAACCCCGAAATCCTTGCTTTCCAAGAACGATGCGGTGAGATGCATCGCCAGGAATACCGCCATGCCCGCGCCCCCGATGCGGTGCAGGATGTAAGTCAGGTACGGACCCTGTCCCTTATACCCCAGCGCCGAGGAAAGACTGACGTTCCGTTTCAAGCCCATCGATGCCTCCGTGATTTGGGAGAAACAGCGTATACTCTCCCATGGTTTACAGGTGCCAATTTTACTCTCGATTATCCTAAAAATGAGGGCGAATCGAATCATGACAAACATCCTGCCATTTTTATTCCTGCCGTCATTCAATAAAAGGAAGCAGACTAATATAATACGATTTACCCGCTTGAAACCGCGCACCGCTCCAGTCAGGAGGAGGCTCTCCCATGTCCGATTCGCAGGAACTCTCCCGCCGTGAATTCATCAAGGTAACGACAGGCATCATTGGTGGATTGATCGGCGCCGCCCTCGGCTTGCCTGCCGTTTACTATCTGATCGACCCAGCCTTGCGCGAGGGCGCCAAGGAGGCGTGGATTCCCATCGGCAAGTTCGAAGATATGCAAACCGGCGTTCCATATTCTTTTTCGTTCACGCGCGTGCAGGTCAACGGCTGGGAACGGACCGCCTCCTCGTTTGGCGGATACGCCGTCCGCAAGTCGGATGACCCGAACGACCTGCTGATCCTCAACAGCCGCTGCACGCATCTTGCCTGCACGGTGAATTGGTCCGCCGAAGCGGAGGCATTCATCTGTCCCTGTCATGATGCGAAGTTCAGCATGGAGGGCGAAGTGCTGGATGGACCTCCCCCGCGTCCGCTGGATGTGTACGCCGAACATCGCATCACCGAAGAGGGCGTCGTCGAGATCTTCTTCAAGGAGGGATGACCCATGTGGAAAAATATCTACGCCTGGCTCGATGAACGCATCGGTTTTAACGATCTGTACAACGGGTTGCTCAATCGCCCCGAGCCTAAAGGCAGTTGGTGGAACACGCTCGGCTCAGCCAGCCTGTTCCTTTTTGTGATACAGGTGACCACCGGCATCTTCCTCACGGTCTACTACACTCCCTCTCCCGACCACGCTTACGATTCGATCCAGTACATCATGGAGGAGGTTTCGTTTGGCTGGTTGATTCGCGGCATTCATCACTGGGCGGCTACGCTGATGGTGATCGTGGTCTTCATCCACATGCTTCGCGTGTTCGTCACCGCCTCGTTCAAATATCCGCGCGAAATGACCTGGCTACTTGGCGTCGGGCTTCTGCTCGTCACGCTGGGGATGGGTTTCACCGGCTATTTGCTCCCATGGAACCAGCGTGCGTATTGGGCTACCACCGTCGGCACACAGATCGCAGGGACGGTTCCCTTTATCGGCGAATTCATCCTCAAAGCCCTGCGCGGCGGACCGGACTTGAGCGCGCTCACCTTGCAACGCTTCTTCTCCGCGCATATCTGGATTCTTCCCGTCGTATTGGCGGCGCTCATCGGAATCCACGTATTTCTGGTGATGCGGCACGGCGAATCGCACTGGCCCAAAAAGGATGATTGACATGAACGACGAATCCAAAAAGCGCATCAACGAACGCTACAAACAGGAAGTGGAAAAGGGCGAGTTCTTCTGGCCCGACAGCCTCTTCAAGGACCTCATCGTTGCTTTCGCCCTCTTCATCCTGTTGATCCTGCTGGCGACGTTCATCGGTGTTGCGCCTGAAGCCAAAGCCGACCCCAGCGATACGTCCTACATCCCTCGCCCGGAGTGGTACTTCCTTTTCCTCTTCAAGTTCCTCGCGCTGTATGGGCAACTCCCGTTGCTCGGCAAGATCGAATGGATCGCCACCGTTCTCATTCCGGGCATCGCCGTCGGCGTACTCACGTTGCTTCCCTTCATTGAACGATCCCCGTATCGCTACTATGGCAAACGCGTCCTGCCCATCTCGATCATGGCCATCATGGTGGTGGGAATCGTGCTTTTGACCTTGACCTCCGAAGTGCCGACCGTTTCAAAAGATGGTTCGACATTGTTGGGACTCCTGCAAACCATTTCGGGCATCTTCATCCCATTGACCGCGTACATTCTTTTCTTTCTCTTCCGCTCGAACACACGCCTCATGATCTGGACGGCAAGCCTTGCCGCGCTTTCCATGATCGTGATCTCAGGGATGGTGCTTGCCCTCGCGCCCGAAAAAGAAATCGTTGAGACTGAAGTGGCGACCACCCTGCCGGAGCAGATCCTCGCCGGGCAGGACTTGTACTCCATCCATTGCGTGGAATGTCACGGCGACGATGGTTCGGTTGCCGTCATCGAAGGTGTGGAAGGACTTGAAGGCGAGAAGATCACACCTATCAACAGCCGCGATGTGCTGTACACCATCACCGATTCTGCCATGTACGAAGTGATCGCTTATGGGCGTCCCAATGCCGGTATGCCTCCCTTCGGTAAAACCTATGGCGGTGAACTCTCCCGCAGTGAGGTCGATTACATCATTCTCTTTATGCGTTATTCGTGGGACGACCG
>DAOTZF010000156.1:0-1806 GCA_034434415.1 Anaerolineales bacterium
GTATTCATACCTTCGGGGAATCGCAGCCAGAAAAAATATCCGCCGTGCGGGACGGCATATTGCGCCCGCGGAAGATGGCGACGCAACGCATCATCCATGACGGCAATCTGATTCGTATACCTCTGCCTGAGTTTCCCGATGTTGCTTTCCAACCCGCCCGATTCGACCGCGCCGCGCACCACCGCAGACGTGAAAGGATTCAACCCGCCGCCGCTATCGAGCAGTCCGCTCGCGGCAAAACGGTTGACCACGTCGGCGTGCGCGTGGATCCACCCAAGGCGCAAACCGGGCGCGAGAATCTTCGAGAACGATCCCATGGAAATGACATTCTTCGATTCAATGTACGCGCCAAACGATTTCGGAAGCGGCTCTGACGAGTAGTTCAACAATTGATAAACTTCGTCCGCGGCAATGAGGAAGTTATGCTTTTCTGCCAGCCTCACGATTTGTTCGCGGCGTTCTTGTGGAAGCGTGTGCCCTGTCGGGTTTTGGAAGGTCGGGATGAGGTAGAGAAACTTTGGAGCTGCCGAAGCAAGCGCCCTTTCGAGCGAAGCGGGGACAAGTCCGTTTTCGTCAGTCTCAATGGGGATCACGTTCAAATGGTGGTCGGCAAATATCCTGAGTGCAAGAAAATAGGACGGCTCTTCGACAAAGACCCTATCTCCCGCCTTGGTGAAGAGACTGCACAGCAGATCCAACGCGTTCGAGATGCCTGCAGTGATGAATAAATTTTCAGTATGGACAGGGAACCCAAATCCTTTGCTCAAAAAACCTGACAATGCAACGCGAAGATAGCCATCTCCTTGCTCGGTGCCGTATTGCAAAAAGGAATTGTCGTTCTGCGATAAAGTTTTCTGCGCTGATTCGCGTATCAGTTCAAGCGGCAAGGATGAAGGTGATGGGTTGCCCATGCCAAGGTCGATCACATCCGGCGGAGCCATCACCTGCGCAACGGGAAGAGAATTCATAGGCGGAAGTATAATCGGTTGCCTCTCGCGAATTAAATCGCAAGTATCTCAACTGGGTCTTTCTGTGAATATCCCCATCGAAAATGCCTTGTTCAGAAATTGACAGTCAATACAGCCTGTTTACAGCAACTTTTCCAGCTCAGGACCCAAAGGCGGCAGGTCATTTTGAACAGTATCCCACATGACCTTCTCATCAACGTTGAAATACACATGGACGATCCGATTCCGCATGGCGCGCATGAGGCTCCACGGAATCGCTGTATGTTTTTCTTCCACCTCTTCAGGAATTTGGTTCGCCGCTTCACCAATGATGATGAAGTTCATTTCCACCGCCCGAATAGTTTTTTCGTCGTTCTTGAAGGTTTCAAAATCCATACCCTTTGTAAATTTCTGGATTTCGGCAATTGCCGCCAGAATATCCCGAATACGATCCTGCCAACCTCTAGGCGACACGGATCAACTCTCCCATTACGCGCTCGCGAATATATGGTTTCAAGCTATCGGGAGTGCCGAGGTCAACAGGACAACCGAGTAGATTTTCGAGGTAATCTTGCAAGGCAAACAAGCCAAAGTAACCGACGGGGCGATTGAACTCCACGAGTAAATCTACATCACTAGCGCTTGTGGCTTCATTTCGCGCCACCGACCCGAAAAGCAGCAACGATTTCACGCCGAAATTCTTTTCCATTTCGGCGTTCTTTTGCTTCAAGAGTTCGAGGACGACATCCTGTTTCATGTCGAATATTATACGCTAATCTTCCTCCAAATTTCCCAGCGGCTCCATTGAGGCAGAGGATTGCCAATCCCAAGATCGATCACATCCGGAGGAGCCATCACC
>DAOTZF010000157.1:0-1898 GCA_034434415.1 Anaerolineales bacterium
GCGGTCCAAACCATAGTGACAGCCTCCGGCGTGACCGTGACAGATTTTAGTGTGCTATTTGGACTTATCGACCCAATATTTGAGATTCTGTTGGCAATGGTCCTGTTCCACAGGTCAAGGCGGTTCTGCTCAATAGTGAAACCGTCGAATTGGGCGTCTGAAATTGTGGAGGTGAGTTGACCATTGCTCACACCTAGATCGAGTCGGAAGGACAGCGTGTCCATTTTTGTCGGGTCGTTCAACCGTTCGCGCGTTCCCGAAACATGGATATAACCCGATTGAAGCGAGACGGTCAACTCCTTGATTAGCGGATCGACAATGGACGCGGTGATGGTTTCCTGCAATTCTTGCTGGGTGATGACCGTTTCCACGTCAACAGAGCCGTCGCCGTTGCGGGAGATATTTCTCTCGCACGCGCTGAGAAAAAGAGTAAAGATAAGAAGAAAAATGAAAAATCTATTTATTGTCATGTGGTCTCCTGTTTGGTTATTAGGAAGTATAAACAGGCTTTGTAAAATTGATACGTTGCTCGAGTAAAGAAATTGTAAAATAGTTCGTTGGAATCAAAAATCGGATGTCATTCGACATCCGATTTTATATTACTTCCCCAACCTAGCCCGTTCTTCCTCGACCACGCTCTCCTCCAACTTCTTGAACAACGGACCCGGCTGATTCAACTTCTGTCCCGGTTTTAATTCGCTGGGTCTCCAGTAGGACAAATTGCCAATATGTCCTACGCGATACCTCAACCCATTATGTGCGCCAAGCGAATCGCGAATCTCCTGAATGTATTGTTCGCCAAATAACGGGGACTCATACCCAAAGAATCCATGTAACTTCTCTGCCGTGAAAGGCAGGAAGGGGGAGAAGAGGATTTTGAGCGAATCAATCGCTTTGAGCGCGGTGAAGACCGTCAACGCGGCGGAGGCTTTGTCCGTTTTGATGGCTGTCCACGGCGCGTGGACGTCGAGGTATTGATTCACCGCAGTGGCGAGTTTCATTGTCTCGCCCAGAGCGGAACGCAAGTGTACAGCTTCGAGTTCCGCGCCGACGGTATCAAATCCGTTTGAGATGAGGGCGAGCAGGTCGAGGTCCGCGGGACGAAGCGTGGTTTCGTCAACCTCGGGTACGTGCCCATCCCAATGTTTGTAGCAAAACGCCAGCACGCGATTCGCGAGGTTGCCCCACGTCGCCACCAATTCGTTGTTGTTGCGCGCCACGAACTCTGCCCAATCCCAATCGCTGTCCTTCGCTTCGGGCATGTTGACCGTAAGGTAGTAGCGAATGGCATCGGGGTCATAGCGGGTTAACGCGTCGCGTCCCCACACCGCCCAATTGCGCGAGCCGCTGATCTTTTTGCCTTCGAGATTCATGAATTGATTCGCGGGCACGTCGTGCGGAAGTGTGAGGGGCTCTTCCTCCTCGGCGAAAAATTTCATGAACTGACTTCCCGCGCCCATGAGTTCCGCGGGCCACCACGCGGCGTGGAAAAAGATGTTGTCTTTGCCGATGAAGTAAAACTGCTTCGCATTTGGATTCAGCCACCATTCGCGCCACGCCTCTTTCTCGTGTGTGAGTTGACTCCACTCGATGGCGGCAGAGAGATAACCGATGACCGCTTCGAACCAGACGTAGATTCGTTTGCCCGCTTCCGTCCAGCCCTCGACGGGGATATCCACACCCCAATCGAGGTCGCGTGTGATCGGGCGCGGCTTGAGTCCCTCGGCTTCTATCTTGCGCAGAGACTCGCCGATGACCGTATCGCGCCAATACGATTGTCGCTTTTCGAGAAACTCTTTGACGTTCGGTTCGAGTTTCGAAAGATCAAGATAAAAATGCTCGGTCTCTCGCAGTTCGAGCGCGCCGCCTTCTTTGGAACGCGGATTTTTCAACTTCTC
>DAOTZF010000158.1:0-9558 GCA_034434415.1 Anaerolineales bacterium
TGATCGATACCGCCGCGCGCATGGAAGGCACGGTCCGCAACGCAGGGACACATGCCGCGGGCGTGGTGATCTCGGATAAACCGATCATCGAATATCTGCCTCTGCATCGCCCGACCTCAGGTTCGGAAGAGACGCCGATCAAAACGGTAACCCAGTTCGAAATGGGCATTCTCGATTCGCTTGGCATGTTGAAAGTAGATTTTCTTGGACTCATTACATTGTCCGTCATGGCAAAGGCATGTGACATGATCGAGAAGCGTCATGGGATCAAGCTCGATCTGAGCAACATCCCGCTCGACGACCCCAAGTCGTTCGAGATCATGGGCGCGGGACAAACGGCTGGCTTGTTCCAGGTGGAAGGCGGCGGCATGACGCGCTGGATCGTCCAGATGAAGCCGAAGAGTCTGGATAACATCGTTGCGATGGTGGCGTTGTATCGCCCGGGACCGATGGCGTTCATCCCCGATTACATTGCGCGCATGCACGGCGAAGCGGAGGTGGAGTATCGTCACCCCGCGTTGCAGCCGATCTTCCAGGACACCTACGGCATCCCCGTGTATCAGGAACAATTGATGCGCGCCGCGGTCGAACTCGCGGGATACACGCCTTCCGAGTCGGATGAGTTGCGCAAGGCGATCTCGAAAAAGAATAAAAAGGATATCGACAAACACCGCGAGAAATTTGTTGCCGGCGCGGTCAAACAGGGAATGGACAAGGACATCGCTGAATCCATTTACAGCGATTGGGAGGAGTTTGCCCGGTACGGTTTCAACAAGAGTCATGCCGCGGATTACGGCGTGATCGCGGTGCAAACGGCGTATCTCAAATCGCATTATCCTGCCGAATACATGACCGCCTTGCTTTCGGCATCTGCCGGTCAGACCGAGAAGGTTGCGTTCTACGTTTCAGATGCGCGCAGCATGGGCGTGCCCGTTCTGCCGATCGATATCAACGCCTCGGGTTGGGATTTTCAAATCGAAGATATCGATGGCAAGCCGAGCATCCGCTTCGGCTTGGGTGCGGTGAAGAATACCGGTCAGGCGGCGGTGGAAGTGATCCTCAAAGAGCGCGACCAGAACGGAAAGTTCAAGGACCTCAACGATTTCGCCCGCCGCGCCGACCTGCGCGCCGTTGGCAAGCGCGCGCTGGAGTGTTTGATCAAAGTTGGTGCAATGGACGCGTTCGGCAACCGTGCTGCGTTGCTCGCCTCACTGGATCGGATCGTCGCCATCAGCAGTGCACACTTCCGCGCGGCGGACGCGGGACAGATGAGTCTCTTCGGCGCGAACACAGGAGTCGTCGAAGAAATCACTTTGCCTGAAGTCAACAACGTGGATAAACGCGAAATGTTGAACTGGGAGCGTGAACTCGTCGGCTTGTACATTTCCGATCATCCGCTTACGCCGTATCAAAAAACGTTCGCACAGATCGTCAGTTATTTTTCGGGTCAACTCAACGAAGCGGGACATGAGGAAAAAGTCCGCGTGGCGGGTCTCGTTACTTCCGTGCGCCCATACATGACCAAGACCAACAAGCCGATGGGTTTTGTCACGCTCGAAGATATTCAAGGCAACATCGAACTCGTGCTCTTCCCGCGCACATGGGAGAAAACGCGCGAGCAGCTCACCGTCGGGCAGATCGTGATCGTCGAAGGCAAAGTGGATGCGAACAGCGCGCCGCCGAAAATTTTAGTGGATACGGTTCGGACTGAAATCAAGATCCTTGAATCGCTTGACGATTCAATGCCGCCTCGTTTCGACTCGCTCAACGCGTCGCTCTCCCAGCCGAAGCCTGCTTCACCTCAACCAGCGACCCCACAGCCCAAACCCTTCGACAAAGCTCAGGACAAGCCGACTCCGGTGACCAGACTCAACATCAAGTCCACACAACCGAAGCCGATGGCTCCCAAGTCCGTTGATGTCCCTCAAGTTGCTGAACCTGCGCCAGCCTACGCGGCGAGTGACGATATGCCTCCTCCACCCGATAACTTCCCCGATGGCTGGGACAATGAATGGCAGCCTTCCTTCGATGAGGCGGTCATCGCGTCCAAGCCGGAACCGAAATTCGAGAAGAGCGAAGAGGTAACGCCGCCGCGTGTCGAAGTAATGACCGTTGCAGCGGAGACTCACGAGGAAACGGCAGAACAGGATGATGCGACGCGCGAAGCGGTGGTCACATCGCTGAAATCCATTTACACCACATTGGTCAATGAGGAAGACCAGAAACATCCCCCGAAACAGATCACGGTGTTGCTTCGCACAACAGGCGACCGCGAACGCGACCGCCGCAGAATCAAGACCATCTACGGCACGCTGATCTCCTTCCACGGGCGCGACCGGTTCAGTTTCCAAATATTCGAAAACGGGTCAGGTCACTTGATCGATTTCCCCAATGACACCACGCGTGTCTGCCCCGAAATGCTCGACCGCCTAAAGAAATTACTGGGTGAAGAAACCTGGCGCGTGGAAGAGATTACGTTTCAGTAATCACCCCACTGCCTGGATTCCCCGCACGGCGTTGCACATCATGCAATCTGTCGGTTCGCACAACAAGGCGAGCGGATCGTTTTTTATTAATTCCTGAGCCACATCGAGCAATCGTTTTAATGGGATTGCTTCGATGAAGCCCTTGTCCACGTCCAGGCGGAAGACATGGGGCTTGATATATGGCTCGATGGCTTGGAATCCGCTTGAATCGCCGGGGTAGTTGTGACATTCCACGGCGCGGTCGCCGACCAATGCCCAGCGGAGGAATTGTTTTCTACCTGCAAGTTTCTCCGCGTAGTGAATGCTCGTGTTGGCAGTGTGATCCACGTTGATCAGTAAAACCCAGCCGTCCTGCTCTGCCAACGCACCGATGGGAGCCAGCGGCTCGAACAAGGTTTGTGTGGCGAGGATGGATTCGGCGTTGATTCCTGCAAACGAAAGAATGGGATGCGACGTCCGCGTTGCCATCGGATGATTCCGCAAGGCTTCGGGGAGCGCGCCCATCATTGGATCAACGGGCAGATCGTGTTTGAAGGACACAGCCTGTTTGTTCAGGCTTTCTTCCCTGCCGTAGATCATCGCGTTGTTGGCGGGTCCCACTTCGGGGGTGATCATCGTCCAGTAGGTGAACGTCGGCATGACGATGCTTTTGAACGATCCGAGCATGGCGCGCAGGACTCCGTCCGCTCCGTCGCGGATGTAGCCAAAAGGCTTGAGCGATGCGTGCGCTATCACCGGTCTGTCGGATAAGTTGAGAGAGTCAAAATAGTGTTTAAGTTCAGAGTAATCGAGCATAATTGTCTCGCAGTCGGATAGTCTAATGGTCGTTTGGTCTGAGCGTCAAGAGGGTTTCTTGCCAGATTTGCTTCGCCGCAGATAGGCGATTAACGCATTAATGATCTTTTTGGTTTCCGTTGCCTTATCATAGATTTGTTTGAAAGAAGATGGATCGACATACTTTCGATCCAGAGCCAGATAGATTTCCGATTGTATTTCGCTCGCGGAGCGTCGTGCGTATTTGAGAAAAACGATGAATTCGTTATCTGAACCAGAGTCAAAACCCTCAGCGCAGTTGTGCATCACGGAACCCGCCGCGCCGCGGATTTGATCGCGCAGTTTGAAGTCCTTGGCAAAACTTCCCTGGTCTGTCGCGTCGTAAATCAGATTCGCCAATACGCGCGCCTGTTGCCATGCCTGCAAATCTTCAAACCGCGTAATTTTCATCTCTCCTCCTGACTAAAAGACTAACAGACTATTTGACTAACAGACTATTTTCCCGTCCAGTTTGGTTTTCTTTTTTCAACGAAAGCTTTCATGCCTTCTTTTTGATCATCTGTGCCGAACAGGTTATAGAAGATCTGCTTTTCTTCCTCCAGACCGTCTTTGAGAAAAGATTCATACGAGTGATTGATCGCCCTCTTTGCTGCGCGGACCGCCAGCGGCGCGCGCGCGGCGATCTCCTCTGCGAGTTTCAACGCTTCGTTGAGATAATCACTCACGGGGACGACTCGATTCACCAGTCCGAAATGAAGCGCTTCCTGTGCGTTGAGCTTGCGGTCGTTGAGGATCATTTCCATGGCGAGGGCTTTCCCCACCGCGCGGACGAGTCGTTGTGTGCCGCCGGCGCCGGGGATGACGCCGAGAGTGATCTCGGGCAGACCAAATTTGGCTGAATCTGAAGCGAGGATCATGTCACAGGAGAGGGCAAGTTCGCATCCGCCGCCCAATGCCCAGCCCGAAACTGCCGCAATGACCGGCTTGCGGATCGTGCGAATCCTGCCGAAGACGGCGATGTGATCGTTGCGCGTCATCTCGAGGGCGGATTCGTCCGCCATCTCTTTGACGTCCGCTCCTGCGGCGAAGGCTTTCTCGTTGCCTGTGATGACCATCGCGCCGACAGCGTCGTTTTTATCGAAGGCTTCGAGGGCGTCCATAAGTTCGCGCATGAGTGCGTGGTTGAGCGCGTTCAATGCCTGCGGGCGATTCAACGTCACCAGCCCGACCTGCCCCCGCATTTCAACTAGAATCGATGAGTATGCCATGCCGCCTCCGATGATCGAATTATACGTGAGAACAGCCGTGCTGTATAATCGCATGAACCACAAAAGGAGTTTGCATGAACCTCATTGCCAACATTTTTGTTGCTTTGGTTGCAGTGTTACATCTCGGTTTTCTCGCGCTCGAAATGTTCTTCTGGGATCATCCCTTCGGCAGGAAACGATTCAGGATGACGCCCGAATATTCGAAAGCCTCGGCCTCGCTCGCCGCGAATCAGGGGTTGTATAACGGTTTCCTCGCCGCAGGTTTGGTCTGGGGTTTGGTCGAAAATGATTTCTCGATCAAGATTTTCTTTCTCGCATGTGTCGTCATTGCAGGCATCTATGGCGGGCTGACGACGCGCCGCACGATTCTTTATATTCAGGCTTTGCCCGGTTTGCTGGCATTGGTCGCCGTGTACCTCGCCAGATGATTCGACTTGCCGCGCGCCTTGGGATCGTGGGTCCGATTCTCTTTGCAACAGTTCTAACTCTCCTCACGATTCTCAAATACGATTTTCTTCTTTCCCTCGGCTGGCATCCGATTCAGGCTCCTACTTTCGATTGGCCCTCCGGACTCGCGCTCGGCGATTATGGCTGGGTGATGACCGCGACCTTCCTCCTCAGCGGACTCATGATGGCAATCTTCGCTTCCGGTCTCCGCCTCAGCCTGCCTCGCTCGCCCTTGACATTTCTCGCCACCCTCGCGTTGACCGCCGCCGGTCTCGCGCTTGCCGGTCTTGCTTTCACAACTGACCCAACCCTCACGTCCACATCCCGCACCTGGCATGGACTCTTGCACGACCTTTCGTTCGTGCTTCTCGGTCTCACCCTCATGCCCGCGATGATATTGCTTGGTATTGTATTTCGGCAAGATGTGCGCTGGAGGAATTTATCGTTGTACACTTGGTTGACCGTCGCGCTCGCATTTCCCACCTTCTGGCTCAAAGGCGCGGCGTTTTATATTTTCATGCTGGCTGTGCTGGTGTGGAGTGAGGTGGTTGCGTTGCGGCTTAGTACAATAAAGGGCTGACTATTCTTATGCACACTCTAATCCCGAAGGGATGGAAGGATTGTAGAAGAAGCATAATTTTTGTTTTCAAATCCCGAAGGGATGATATGTTTTAAGATTGTCGTATGCCACTCCTTCGGAGTTACGAATTGCCCTCGCAAAAATCTATAATCGTTTTACCCCTTCGGGGTTACTATGAACTTCTTGTCAGCGAAACAATTCACCCGCTAGATCGCTCGTCGTTTCCAAAATCAGATCTGCTCCGAAGCGTAACAACTCCTCTTTTTCCCCGAATCCACACAACACTCCCGCCGCCTGCGCGCCCGCGGACTTGCCCGCGCGCATGTCCACGGTAGTGTCGCCGATCATCAAACACGCTTCGGGGTTCACATTCATCTTCCTAGCCGCAAGCAGGACCGGGTCCGGGTACGGCTTCGTGTGTTCCGCCGAGAGTCCCGTCACGATGACGTCGAAATAGTTCACAAGGTCGAATTGTTCGAGGAAGCGTATTGTCCCGCGTTCATCGCGCGCGCTGACGACCGACATCGGATATTTGCCTTTAAGTTGATGCAGCATGTCGTCCACGCCGGGCACGAGCAGGAATTTTTTCGACGACTGCCGCCGATGCCGCGACATCCAGTCGATGACCGCGGTCATTTCATCATCGATGCCGAGCGTGTCCGCGACGCCGAGCAAGGCGTTGCCGGGCGCCTCCGCCCACATCACGAAGCGACGCGCCGAATGATCGGGGTCACGGAACAAAAATTTCGGAAAGAAGCGCAGGAGTTTTTGTTTGTACAGATCGTCCGTGTCGCTGAGAGTGCCGTCCACATCGAAACACAGGGCTTTGATGCGCGAAAGGTCGAGGGACATGGCGGCAATTGTACCGTAATCAGGTGTGCTATACTTCGGGATGGCTGAGCGCCAGAACAGCCCCACACGCCGAATCCAACTTTTATTTTATGCCAGCCTCCAAAGACCAGGACCGCACCCGCCAACTCCTCGAATTGCTCTACCATGTGAGCCGAGAGGTGGCGACCGCGCTCGATTTGCGCACCGTGCTCCAGCGCGTACTCTATGAAGCCATCCAGAATGTGGGCGGCGAACGCTGCAGTGTGGTGGTACTCGATGATTCCGGTAAAGCCGTGGATGCGACCATTGTCTATGGAAAGCAAATGCACGAGCATACCACCCAGCAGTTGCGCGAAACGATGGAGCGCGGTCTCGCAGGATGGGTAGTCCGCAATCGCCGGGGCGTGTATATTCCCGATACCAGCAAGGACGAACGCTGGTTATTACGCCCGGATGACGCGATGAACAAATCCGGCGCCAAGTCCGCGATCTGCGTGCCGTTGCAGGCGCGTGAAAAACTTGTGGGTGTGCTCACCCTCGTCCACCCGACCCCCAACGCATTCAACGCCGAACAACTAGACCTCATGCAAGCCATCGCCGACCAGGCAGGCGTTGCCATTCTCAACGCGCGACTGTACACCGAAAGCCAGCGCCAGGCGCGCGTGATGACTGCGCTCGCCGAAGGCGCAAGTGCGATGAATGTTTCGCTCCGTAGTGAGGATCTGAACCAGCGGATTCTCATACAGACCATGCAGGCGCTGCAAGTGGAAACAGTCGCGCTCGGCATGATCGAGGGCGAACATGTCACCTTCCGTGCGGCGGCGGGGCAGAACGCCGGGAATATCATCGGGCGGCAGATAGTGCTGGGCGAAGGCATCGCCGGCATCGCGGCGCGCGACGGGCGCGGCGTAGTGGTGCAGGATGTGACGCAGGACAAGAACTTCCGTGATGCAGACAAGTTCGGCGGCGTCGAGATGCGCGCCCTCCTCGTCGCGCCGATTCAATCGCAGGGACGCGTGATCGGCATCCTGGAGGCGATCAACCCGATTGCGAAATCCTTCGACCCCGACGCGCTGCTCGTCATGGCAGGCATCGGAGGTCTGGCTGGTACGGCGATCCAGAACGCGCAGTTGTTCGAGAAATTGCAAGCCGCGCACCAGCGTTATCGCGAATTGTTCGAAGACAGCATCGATCCGATGGTCATCACCGACTGGGAGGGAAAGATTCTCGAAGCGAATCGTCAGGCGGTATTGTTGAGCGGATATACCTCCGAAATGTTGCACAACCTGACCATCGACCAGCTTCACGAGGTGAACTGGAACAAAATCGGCGCGGAGTTCGAAACCCTGCGCGAAAACCAGACCAGCACCTACGAATCGTCCCTTTCCACGCAGGATGATTCGCATATCCCCATCGAAGTCCACGCGCGGCGCGTGGAGTTCGAAGAGGCGGATTCGATCCAGTGGATTCTGCGCGACATCACGCAACGGAAAGAACTCGACGGTCTGCGCGGCGACCTCACTTCGATGATCTATCACGATTTGCGTTCGCCGCTTGCCAATATCTCGTCGAGCCTCGATATTTTGTACACGATGGTTCCTGAAAAAGATCGCGAGACGGTGCTCTCGATCATCAAGATTGCGGAGAATTCGACGGATCGAATCCAAAGGCTCGTCAATTCACTGCTGGATGTGAATCGTTTGGAATCGGGTCAGCCTGTGGTGAATCAAAAAGCTGTGGATACGCTTCATTTGATCCAAACCGCGGTGAAAGATATGCAACCAGTCGCGGATGGACGCCGGCAAACCCTCGGCGAAGATCTGCCGGTGGAACTGCCTCCCATTTGGGTGGATGAAGATATGGTGCGGCGCGTGTTGATTAACTTGATGGAGAACTCAAGCAAATTCACGCCCACCGAAGGCGAGATTCGCGTCGGCGCGAAGAACGAAGGCGATTGGGTGCACGTGTGGGTGAAGGATACCGGACCCGGCATCCCGCCTGCCGATCAGGAACGCGTCTTTGATAAGTTCACGCGCCTGCGCGGCTCGAACAAGCCGGGGCTGGGCATCGGTCTTGCGTTCTGCCGCCTCGCAGTGCACGGGCACGGCGGCCGCATCTGGATCGAAAGCGACTCCGGCAAAGGCGCGGCGTTCCACTTTACGTTCCCGGTGGCGGCGGTGGAGTAATCGGCACATCGCATGGGGTAATGTTTGGAACTTTGCGGGGAGTGATTTCGTTCATGAATACACACCGATATATTTCCTGAGTTTGTCAGACAAATTTTGCGGCCTGTTTTGTAGCCTGGGGTGTGACATACTTTTGCCTGAAAAAATTATACACCACGTATATTGCGAGGAGGAATATGAGCAATGAACCAACCCAACCCAACCCAACCCAACCCAACCCAACCATGAAACAGGTTTTAAGCGCCCGTGAATTTGAGGTGTTGGAATATATCGCTCGCGGATGCAAAAACCGCGAGATCGCCCAGAATCTTGATATTCAGGAGGTCACGGTTCGGTATCACATCGGGAAGATTCTCAAGAAACTCGGCGTGAAAAACCGCACCGAAGCCGCCTGCCTTGCCGTTCAAAATGACTGGATAAAGCCAAAACCAAAGACTATCGTTTAAGATAGTTGTCATAACGATTGGAGTCTGATATGCTCAGGGTGGTGGTTCTAATAAAAGGCAAAACGACTGCCGAGTCTTTACGATGATGTATCAGGCATAACAACTATTTATTTATATACCTATATGGATAATAGATGGAGGATTACATGAAATCACAGCGCGATGTGTTCAAATGGACAGGATTGATATTTCTTTTCGTGGCGGTTATGTCGTTTATGTTCTTTTTGCCTTCCGCATTCGCTCAGGAGGGAAACCCGACAACTCCCACTCCTGTCGAGCCGCTGGCGACCCCGGAACCGTTTCTGATACCGGGGTTTGAGCAGGAGAATGGAGTTCAAAGTCAAGGTCTGGTTAGCCCGCAAACCAGCGCGGTATTAGGAGGGAATTGGTCAGCATATGCGAATATCTCAGAGAGCGTCTGAAAAGTCATAATTTTGCCAATCTGCGAACCATCAATCGGATCATAGCAGCGTAGATGAAGGATTCACTTGTTTCAGGCAGTCGCTCATAATCTCTTGCTAAACGACGTTGACGAACTAA
>DAOTZF010000159.1:0-6572 GCA_034434415.1 Anaerolineales bacterium
CCGAGGGCGGAGAGGACATCGGCGGAACCGCATTGCGATGATGCGGCACGATTGCCATGCTTGGCGACTTTGCGTCCTGTGCCTGCGAGGACGAATGCGGCGGCAGTGGAGATGTTGAACGTGTGTGCGCCATCGCCGCCTGTGCCAACGATGTCATACACAGATTCGTTTGTGCTGAGTTTGACCTTCACCGCATTCGCACGCATGGCGCGGACAGAGCCAGTGATCTCGGGGATGGTCTCGCCTTTCATGCGCAGTGCAACAAGATATGCGCCAATCTGTGCGGGTGTGGCTTGACCCGTCATGATAATGTTCATCGCCTGCTCGGCTTCGTCGGAGGTGAGGTCGGTGCGATTAATCGTTTTGGCAATAAAAGGTTTCAGCATGAATAATTCTCCTTTGGCGGGGGGAGCGGGATTTAAATCCAGAAAATTCTTGAGAAGTTGCTTGCCGTGTTCGGTGAGGATGGACTCGGGATGGAATTGCACGCCATACGTGTGATGCTCTTTATGTTTCAGCCCCATAATCTCTTCTTCGGCGGTGATTGCAGTGACTTCGAGTTCTGCGGGAATCGGGTCATATACGACAAGCGAGTGATAACGCATCGCTTCAAACGGCGAGGGGATGCCTTTGAAGATGCCTTGTCCGTTGTGAGTGACGGGTGAGGTCTTGCCGTGCATGAGGCGTGGAGCACGATCCACTTTGCCGCCGAAGACTGCACCGAGGGCTTGATGTCCGAGACAGACTCCGAGCACGGGGATTTTGCCTGTGAAATGTTTGATGGCGTCGGAGGAGATGCCATCGTCTTTGAGCGGCTCACCGGGTCCAGGCGAGATGACAAGGTGAGATGGATTGAGGGCGATGAGTTGATTCATCGTGACCTGGTCATTGCGAAAGACTTTGATATCCGCGCCGAGTTCGCCGAAGTATTGAACGAGGTTGTAGGTAAAGGAGTCGTAGTTGTCTATGAGGACGAGCATTAATAAATTCCTTTCTGTTTGAAAGTTTGAAGGTTGGAAAGTTGCAAGTTAAAAACCTGTCAACCTTCCAACTTGAGACCTTCAAACTTGTCTTATCCTTCGTTTCCGAAAATATCAACATTATCGACAAACAGATCGAGCGAGTAAGACAAGCCGGTCTTCTCGCGGACAAGTTCCATGGTCGCTTTGGCTTCGGCTTGCATGCGATGGATGCCGGTGGCGAGGACGTCGTTGGGAATCATGGGATGTGACAGGAAGTAAGCTCGTCGCTCACGGAATGGTTCGAGGAAGTTGTTGATGGCGACGGCGAGTTTTTCCTTGACTTCTACATCACCGACTTTGCCAGCGCGATAGCGTTCCTTGAGGTCGTCCACTTCGGCGCGGGAGGGGTTGAAGGCGTCGTGGTAGATAAAGACGGGGTTGCCTTCGACGGTCCCAGGGTCGGTGGCGCGGAGGCGCTTCGGGTCGGTGTACATGTTCATCACTTTTTGTTTGACCGTGTCCGCATCATCGGAGAGATAAATGGCATTGCCAACGGACTTGCTCATCTTGCTTTGTCCGTCCGTGCCGACGAGGAGCGGGACATCGCCGATGATGGCTTCGGGTTCGGGGAAGACTTCGCCGTAGAGATTATTGAAACGACGTGCCATCTCGCGGGCGAGTTCGACATGCGACTGGTTGTCACGTCCCACGGGGACAACTTCCGCGCGAGGCAAGAGAATGTCAACTGCTTGCAAAACAGGATAACCAAGTAATCCAAACGGCATCGAGTCGATGTTGGCGTCGCGCGCCATGTCTTTGAGAGTCGGCATCCGTTCGAGGCGCGGCACGGTGACCAACATCTCAAAGAGCAAGTTCAACTGATAGGTTTCGGGTATCGCCGATTGCACAAAAATGGTGCTGACATCCGGGTCAATGCCCACAGCGAGATAATCCAACACGGTTTCTTTGATATACGTTGGAATCTCTTTGATGTATTCAGGCTCAGGCTTGGTCGTGAGCGTGTGCAGGTCCGCGATGATGAAGAAGGATTCATACTGATGTTGCAAACGCACGCGGTTCGCAAGCGAGCCGACGTAGTGACCGAGGTGGAGGCGTCCTGTCGGGCGGTCACCGGTGAGGAGGCGGGGTTTGGTTGTCATAAGTTTGTCCTTTCGTTACATGTATGTCGTTGCGAGCGAAGCGAAGCAATCTCCTAATAACAATCATGTTTTTGTTGCGAGGAGATTGCTTCGTCACTCGCTATCGCTCGCTCCTCGCAACGACATGTTTGTTATTGGTTTTGTTCTGCAACATCAATCGCTTTCAACATCGCCGAGGCTTTGTTCACGGTCTCTTGAAATTCCGTTGTCGGATTCGAATCCGCAACGACACCGCCGCCTGCCTGCACGGTGAAAGTATTGCCGCGCCCGACCATTGTGCGGATTGCGAGACAGGTATCCATGTTGCCGTCGAAGCCGAAGTAGCCGACCATGCCCGCGTATGCGCCGCGCGGATCAGGCTCAAGTTCGGAGATGATTTCGAGGGCACGGACTTTCGGCGCGCCGCTGACGGTGCCAGCAGGAAACGCCGCACGCACTAAATCAAACGCGGTTAGGTCGGGCTTCAATTTTCCTTCAACATGCGAGACGATGTGCATCACGTGCGAATATTTTTCAACCGTGAAAAAATCTGAAACTTTCACTGTGCCATATTCGCACACGCGACCCAAATCGTTGCGACCCAAATCCACCAACATCACATGCTCGGCGCGTTCCTTCGGGTCGGCGAGTAACTCTTGCGCGAGCGCGGCGTCAGCGGCAGAGTCAACTCCACGAGGGCGCGTCCCAGCAATCGGTCGGAGTGAAGCGGTTCGTCCCTCCAAACGCACGAACATCTCAGGCGAAGATCCAACGATGAAGAGCGGCTCATCGTCCACAAGTCCGAAATCGAAAAAGAACATATACGGCGACGGGTTGAGGCGGCGCACAGCGCGATAGACATCGAACGGTTCGACGTCCGTTTCGCGCGTGAAGCGCTGCGACAGCACCACCTGAAAAATATCGCCCGCCGAAATATGCTCCTTCGCATTACGCACCATGTCTTCGAAATTTCCCTGTGTCATGTTGGAAATGGTTTTGGATGGTTTCACTTCGCGCGGTTGTGTGGCTGGCAACGATCGATGAATACGGGATTCGATTTCGTCAAGTTTACGATTTGCAGATTCGACGTCATCTTCGAGAACATTGGCGATCAGCGACAAACTGCGGCGCGCATGATCGAACGAGATGACAGTATCCGCGAGCAAATAAATTCCATCAGGGATGCTTGCGCTGAGCCTAGTCGAAGCGTGACCTCGCTTCATCTTCGACTGGAGGGTTGGTTCAAAAAACCGAACGGACTCGTACCCGAGATAGCCCACCAGCCCGCCGATGAAGCGCGGCACGCCCGGTTGTGACTTGAAACTGTAACGACTCATTTCGTTTTGGAGGAAGAGAGTGGGGTCACCTTCGTAGTGCGTATTGCGTATTCCGTGGGAGTCTTTAATTTCGATATTCGTATCTCGGATGATGTATTGCGCCCGCGGTTGGACTCCGATGAACGAATAGCGCGCGATCCGCTCCCCGCCTTCGACAGACTCAAGCAGGAATGATGGAGTCTCGCCGCGCAGTTTCATGTACACGCTGATGGGGGTTTCCAAATCGGCGGAAATCTCACGAATAATGGTTTGAGCTGAAGTAGCCTCGAGTAACATTTTTCTCCAAGCGATATTCGATATTGGATACTCGAAGGACGAATATCGAATATCGATTATCTTTAAATTAATATCCCCTCCTGTCCATTGGGACGAGAGGGGAGTCTCGTGGTGCCACCCAAGTTAAACGCTATTAACAAAAAATTCCTGCGTGATGCACACAGGAAATCAAAGCCAGCGTCACTCTTTTTAGTCAGCTAGTAGTGTAGTCGCCTAGGCTTTTGGTCTTCTAGTCGGCTATCGTACTAAGTGCCTCTGCGGGGTAACGGGTGCAGTTCCCGACTCTGGTACTTGCTTCGGTGGTTTCGATATGCCGCTTCGCGGCACTCAACCACCTGCGCGTTCCCTTCACAACTCGGAGGTCCATTCGGCTTCTGCGCTTTTGCCTTGCTTGCACCGCGTTGGTCTCGATACACGGCTTCGGCGTACTCGACCAACGGCTTGGCTCTCTGGAAATCGCTTTGAAGCGTACTCGTCCTCGTCAGCGTTTTTGTATTTTGTTGGGCGGGATTGTATGACGGAGGGAGGAAAGAGTCAAGAGGGAGGAATTTGTCGAGCTTACTCTTGCCTATCATCATCGTTTTGTTCATCTTCAATATTGTTTCTAGCTGTTTCAATCCATCCTACAACCTTTTTAGCAATATCTTTTGAAGGATAAACAAAGGTATAACCCCAATTAGCCTCTCCTTGTCGCCAATACTTGAAATCAGGATCTAACACTTTACCTTTGCCAACACGAAGTTCAAGCTGAATATATTTCTTTCTAAACCTTGCTACCGCAAAAACCCTCTCTTTCTTAAATCGAAACGAGCGAGCCGTTGTGTAGCAAACCGCGCCGTCTTGTTCCAAAATTCCTCTTAAGGCATTAAAAGTATCGGCAAGGTGAGAATGTTTCTTCAGTAAATCAGCCTCCGAGGCAACATCGCGAATTTGCGCCTCTATTTCAGAATTATCAACTTCTAATTTTGGGACAAGGACAACATTATTGTTGGTATCGCGCGCAACCATATAGGAAATAACTTTGATGTGGTTTGTGATTGCATACATAGCATTACGAATTCGGTCATCAATATCGCTTACTACACAAATCAATCGAATTGATGGGTCGAAATCTTCAATATTGGTCTTTCGTTGTCGGATAATTTTTTCGAGAATTGCCATTCGATTTTCATCCCTAGCAAACCAACTAAGATAATCCATCAACTGAATTAGAGCATCTTTTCCAAACTCCCCGCGCCGTTTATATTCAATAAACACTGGACGACCACTATTCGTATCAAAAGCCAAAGTGTCAATTCGACCTGTACCAATAACAACTTCTGAATCTATATACTCAAGACCTTCTTCAAGCATAGATAATTCATTTTCAAAAGCTTTTTGAATATCCTTTTCCTTAAACTCTACTTCTTCGGGGGATAGAATTTTGATTTCCATTGTTTACAGCCTTTCTAAAAAAGTCTACTTTCCCGACGATATGTTTCAGAGTATACAACAAAACAAACTTCCTATTTCCTCCACTCGGCATGACGGAGTTGCAGCAAATCCTCCGAGCGGATCATCGTCAGCAGGTCGGGGATGTGTGTTGCCGAAACAAAAACAGGCACGCCCGTGTGACGCGCCCGTTCTTATTATCTCGGAGAAATTACCCTGCCTTTGTTTCGACCAGCTTTTCCTTTAGCCAAAGATTAACCAGAGTTTCCACCTTTATCCCCCGCATATGTGCCAATTCCTCGATGTCTGAAAGTAAATCTGGCTCGATGGGAATTGCAACAGTCACATCGAACTCTACATCGGGTGCGTTGGGATCGTCGAATTCGGTAAAGTCGTGCTTGTCCCAGAATTCGCCCATTTTTTCGGGGGAGTCGGCTTTTGAAACAGAACTTTTATTTTCGGGCATATGATTTACGCTCTTTCTGGCTCATATCTCGTGCGCTAATTATAATCGCTGTGTTGTTTTCGGGTTTGAAGATAAAGAAGATCGAAAGATATCGTCCGCCGAAGGTCTGACCAAACGCGGCGTACACATCTTCACCCTCAGTATAGCCTTTTTCTGCAAAGCGAATGAGGGGATGATTCAACAAGGTCTGCCGCACCTCACGCAAAGCAACTCGATGTTTTTTGGCAAGTTTCTCTTCGATGTCATCAGGGCAGACAATGTAATCAATTTGCATGACAGACCTTCATCATAACGGTAGTATACAACAAATCACGCACATCACATGAACAAGGCAAAGACCTGACAGGTCTCATTGTGACGCGTATCCGTTGTAACACTTGCGTGGACATAGGTCACGATTTACGAAACTCTCTCGGAGACCTGTCAGGTCTCGCGCTTACTTCCTCCACTCCGCATGACGGAGTTGTAGTAAATCCTCCGAGCGGATCATCGTCAACAGGTCGGGGCGGGATTTGCGCGAGTACACTTTGTACAGTGCGTCTTTCGGTGAGGAAACTTTCGCGTCGAAGTCCACGAGTTTTTCGACGAGGCGAATCAGTTCGAGGCGGTCCACGATGCGGAAACTTTTGGCGAGTTCGAAGGCGATCAAGTCCGCGTGACCGGCGTACAGCCAGCCTTTGTCGTCCACGCGAACGCCGTGGAGTTCGATCCAAATGTACGTGTCCTGAATCCCATCATCCCTGCGCGAGAGGCGCTTGAGGCTTTTCACGTCCACGCGGAAGGATTTGCCGTCGCGCTCCATCAGGTAGTCGAAGTGTTCATCGATGTTGGCGCGCTCAGGAGAAGGCGCGATTCTGAATCCCTGCTTCACGGCGAGCCGCGCGAATTGCTCCTCCGCCTTCTGACCGAGTTCGAGCGAATCTTTTTTATCGTAGCGATTTCTGGAGTTTTTGGTGAACAT
>DAOTZF010000160.1:0-3851 GCA_034434415.1 Anaerolineales bacterium
TTCAACACATCCGCGCCGTTTGCCCAGTTCGAGGTGAAAACAAATTTCGTCTCCGGGTGTTCCTGATGGTATTCCTCGATAATATCGTAGATCTGGAACGCTCCATATTGCATCCCGCCCATGCCATAGTCTGTCCACCAGTACGGACCGTTCGTCAGCGCGTCTCTAAGCAGAAAAATATTTGCAAAGGATAGAACCCCAAAGGCGGCGAGTGAAACAATGGTGTGCGAGAGTTTCCACCCGGTGAAACGATCCCGCATCCAGCCCTTGAGTTTTTCGAAGTAACCCAAGCCGTGAAAGCCGAGCAGGATGGCAAGCGCGACAATTGAAATCCGGTCGATGGTTTTGTCGAAGAGCAAGGCGAGAACGGCTCCGGCGAGGAGAATCCCCGCAGAGGCAGAGACCTGCTTCCTTGTCGGTGGTGAAGCGTGGGTCGAACCATCCAGTTCCTGGTGCGGGTTCTCGATCCAACGTAAAACGCGCTCGAAACCGATCGCCGTCAGAATCGCGGCGGGTATGACGAACACGAGATTGCGCGTGATGCCGATCTGCACCATGGCGCCGCCCATCGGAATGACAAGAATTACGAGAAGGATCGCGCGGCTTGCTGATTCGCGCAGGTTTCTCAAGACCTGCACCAGCCCGACCAGTGCAAACGGAAGCGTAACAAGCATAATGTGACCGTAATCCTTCATCAGGTGGCGGATAATGTCTCGGTCGTTCGGGATGTACCAGTAAAATGCGCTCAACCCGAAAAAGTATTCGGAAATATACGTGGTGATCTTTTGTGAGACTGGAATTTCGGCGACGAGGTAGGAACCCAACAAGCGCAGGATTTCATCGGCGGAATTCGGGTGATCGATCTTGAACCGGATATACGGTATCGTCAGAAGTGCCAGCAGGAATCCAGCCCGGATGGTGGTTCGTTGATTTTGGTTGTGATAGCGCCAATCTGAAACGAGCAGGACCAGGCCGGTCACCGGCACGATCAATTGCGCCGCGTTGTAGGAATAGAATGCCATCGAAGCGAACAGGATCGTCAGATATAAAAATCGAGGCGAACGATACCGGTAGAGAAGATACGTGCAGAGCGCGCCGGCATAGAACGCGACGAAGACCCCGGTCTCGAACGCGGTGCGCGAATGCAGGAACCACGCGGGCGTCATGGAGAGGAAGAATGTGCCGCTCCACCAATATTTCAACTTGAAGGCATCACGCAGGATGAACCCCACTGCGATCGCGGCGATCACCGTGATGACGGCAGCTACCGCGCGCGTGACCAATGCAGACTTGCCGAAAAGCAGGTACGGAATCCACTGCAAGTATACGGTGAGCCCCATGCCGTTCCCGAAATATGCCGGGAACAACGTGTTATCGATATCGCGATAATCTCTGCCAATGAGTTCGACCATCGCCTGTGTTTGGAAGGCTTCGTCCGTGAAAAAATAAATGGGATAGTGAGTCAGACCAACGAGACGTGTAACAAGATACAGGATGACTGCGCCAACGAACAGCCATGTCGCCAGGTCAAATTTCCTTAGCCATGCTAGGATTCGCCACCTCTTCGATTCTCCCTCGACCTCAATCTGCTTCGCCACACTTCGAACTTTTCCTCCCTCCACGCGGATGCGCACCGGCACTTCGCCGGCGCGTTCCCTTCCCGCTTCGATGGTGAGCGTGGTCTTCTCACCGGGCTTGATCGAAAACTCGATCTCGTTGGTTGGCGGAGACTTGCGTTTGGCGTTGCTCTTCGGTTTGGGTTTGCGCTTCGCGGCTGGCATGTGATTCGTTCCAGTGATGGACGGGATTGTATCACCCCGCTTCGCCCGCCGCTCCCGCCTTATCCAATTTGCAATGTGAGCGATTCTCCGCTACGGCTCCACCGTGACCGGATATCCATTTCCGACCCACTCCTCCAACCCGCCGCTCACGCTGGTAACCTGCGTAAAGCCTGCATCCAGCAAAACGTCGCGGCCCGATGCGCTCCGTCCGCCGCCGAGACAGATCACAACGATCGTTTCATCTTTTGGCAGTTCGTTCAGCCTGTCTGGCAGTTCATCGAGTGGAATCAACGTGGCATTTTCCACGTGGAAATCATTCCACTCTTCCAGGGTGCGCACATCGAGCAGGAACGTGCCGTTTTGATACAGTTCAAAGGCTTCACTGGCGCTGATTGCCAGGGGCTGAACGGATTCGACTTTCGTTCCACAGGCAGAGAACGCCAACGCAAATCCGATGGTGAGAAAAATCAGTTTTTTCATTTTCGTCTCCATGACCCTATTATGGCAAGACCTTTCAATCCTCGTAATGGACAAATTGCACGTTTTTTGTGTGAAATTGAAAAGGGTAACGGGACTGGCAAATTGCCCCTGCATCATCGTTCCGTAATCGGACCAGTTGGCGGTGTGGGAGTGCGCCTTCGCTATCTCTCCAGCGCGGACTCTTTGGGGTTCTGCGGGTTGTAATAGACGTTAACGAGCGCGCCTTTGGGATAACGCTTGAGCAATGGACCAGAATATAAAACTCCGCCCATGGTGGGTCCGTGTTTGTCTTGCACGCGGACGCGATTGCTGAGGTATTTAATTCCATTCACTTCATACTCATACACAACCATGGGGAACTCTTCCATGTGGTATTCACTATTTGTTCTTTCAGGAGCGATCAGTTCACCAGCCAGTTCTCCCGCAGGACCGAACAGGAGAAGCACACCGCCAAGCAGGTCTTCAGGTTTTATTTTTGCATCTTCCCTCATCTTTTTAAGACGGGCTTCGGCTTCCGCTTCTGTGATGCCAAGTTGAAAGTAGACTCGCGGCACCACGCGCGAATCGAGCACGCGACCTGTTGTGGAGTTCCATGATTGCGCGGCTTGGCGCAGTTTGGCGTTTCTTCGGTTGAGCAGGAAGATGAGTCCACCACCGAAGATGACGCCGATGCACAGAATCCCTGCGCCGAGACAGATGCCGATAATTGTTTCTAAATTAAGAGAATCCATTTTAATTAGGTTTATCCGTGATGATCTTTTTTGCTATTTTCTTTTCAAAGGAAGAGCCATCATTCGCATGGGGAAACGATGTTGATGGGACGGGCACGCCCAGAAAACTACAAAGTGGCTCCCAGCCGTCTTTCACTTCAAATACAAGCAGGCGGTCAGCTGGGACGGTTTTCTTCACTTCTTCCGTCCAAGCGTTGAAGATTGATATCGTATGTTCGCGGTCCTCTGTGCGCCCTTTGAAAACGTCATCTCGAATCAGGTCGCCGATCTGGATGTGAATATCAGGGAATACCCGTGCTGTTGTTGAGAACAATCCGAATAGACGAATCAGGGCAAGTATAAAGCCTGGAATCCTTCTAAAAATAGTTTTGGAGGCGCTGTCAAACCATTTATCTGGGTCGCGGACAGTGAGAACGACTTTGGCATTGGGATACTGCTTGGTGAATTCTTTATAATAAAGCGCGGCGGGGAAATCTGTGCAGGATTGAAACCCCTTGAAAAGTAAACCGTAATCAGGAACTTCGCCACGCTGAAGTTTTTTCCACTCTGGTAAGTGTTCGGGGAGGATTTCAAAGGCATGATAGCACTTGCCGAAACCAAGTTGTTCAAGAGCAATTTTCAAGGACTCGGTACCTGTTCTGCCGAAGCCTGCCCCAATGACTTTAAGTCCGTCAACGCTCATGGTATCTCTCCTTGATAAGGCTTTGATAAGCAACCAATAAGTTACAAACTCACCTTACGCAGATGGTTCAAAAAAGGCGTAAACTTGAGAGATGACTAACGACGAACTACTTGATTTGTACAGCGACTATCTGCTCAGTGCATTTGGGCAAACGACAGCCACAGGACTATCAGCGCT
>DAOTZF010000161.1:0-8200 GCA_034434415.1 Anaerolineales bacterium
CGATGGAAGCAGGGTCTCAAATTTTTTCAATGTTGAACGTAATTGCATCCGCGCTCGCGCAAGGCGGCTTTTCACGGTTCCCACTGGAACGCGAGCCGCCCGAGCCGCTTCTTCATACGACATCCCCTCGATGTCAACCAGAATCACCATCAGCCTGTAATCTGGAATCAATGCCCGGATACAATCTTGCATCACGCGTTGCAATTCGCGCGCTTCAGCCAGTTCCTGTGGACCCGCGGAAAGGTCGGTCATCCACACCGGGGATTCGATCTCCTCGCCATCCTGATTGAACTGTTCGAGCGGAGTCGAATCATGACGCTTTGTACGACGCAGTTCATCATAACTCGCGTTGACCGCCACACGTGCGAGCCAACTCTTGAAAGAACCGCCGCGAAACGAGCGAATATTCTGGTATGCCTGGATGAACGCGTTCTGCGCCGCATCCTCCGCACCGCATTCATCCTGAACGATACGGAGCGAAATCCGATATACCAAATCCTGATATTTCAACACCAGCAAGTTGAAGGCATCAGGATCGCCGCGTTTGGCGGTCTCGATGAGCAGGTTTTCAGTATCCGCGATGGGTTTCATACCTACATCATATCCCCCAGATGTTACCAGCCTGTCCCAAAGATGTCACAATTTTGTGACAATCCTCCTTTTCCCCAGGAAATTGAGATTACCGCCGAGGCAAACGCAACGTTATGACTGTTCCACGCGGCTCGTTCTGGCTGGAGCGTACACCAACACCACCCCCGTGTAAGATGGCTATGCGATTGACCAACGCCAGACCCAGCCCGCTCCCCTCTGTGCTGCGTGCATTGGATCCACGATACAACTCTTCGAAGATTTTCGGTAAATCCTCGGTTGGGATTCCCACGCCCGAATCAGCCACTTCGATGACGATGGACCTGCCATCTTCCAACGCGCGCACCTCCACCGAATCGTTCGCGGACGTGAACTTGAGTGCGTTCTCGACGAGATTGTACACCGCAAGGACAAGCAGGTCGCGGTCGCCAGTGATCATTGGGAACGGTGAGGGAATTTTCGGAATCAACAAACTGATGCTCCGCCCTTCGTACGCCGGGATGGTCCGCGCAGCTTCAACAACATCATCGAGCAATTCTGGAACGCTCACAGGATAGTGCTCGATGGGACGCTCATCGAGGTCCGCTAATTTTCTCAGATCGGTCAATAAACGCGTCAATCTTTCGACTGCTTTGCCGGCATTCTGCGATGCCTGCCATCGCTCATCCGCTGCCTGCGCCTCCTGCAAATTGACCAGCGCGGCGCGCAACCCTGTGAGCGGATTCTTGATCTCATGGTCGAGCCGCCTCAAGAATTGACGCCTCTTCTGCTCCGCTGATTGGATGTAGTCCGCGTACATGGTTCGCGCTTCTGAAACGTGGCGCGAGTCCCAGCGGCGGATAAACAAAACGATGGCTGTCAGTGTAAAACCGAAAATAAATGCAACGATGCCAGTGTTACGGATTGTCACACCGAAGACGATACCGGCGATCCCCAGGTCAATCGTGGAAATGATAGGAGAAACGATCGGGAGAAATACCTGGACGAGAATAAATAGCGCCAGACCTACAAGAACCGGCAGGAATAACCAGAAGTTCCTGAGCCTCCATTTTTTTAACACGGTTTTTTTTATCCTTCCCCGTGAACGGACGCGATGAAACGATACCCTTCACCGGGAATAGTTTCGATGAAGCGAGGTTCCGCCGGGTCATCATCCAGTGAGCGGCGGAGCTCCGCCATGCGCGTGTCCACCGTGCGCGTACCCGCCGGATATTCCCAGCCCCACACGGCATCCAGCAGGCGTTCGCGAGAAATCGCTTCGTCAGGATGTGTCATCAGATACTCCAACACCGAGAATGCTTTGGGGGTCAATTCGAGTGTCTCGCCGGACAGTGTGGCTCGACGCGCGCGGCGATCCAGTGTCAGTTCGTTTGCAGTGAGAAGCCATGCCATCGAAAGCGAACGCTCACCGGGACGCGCGCGCCTCAACACCGCGCGGATGCGCGCCAGTAATTCGTGCGGATCGAACGGTTTGTTAAGGTAATCGTCCGCGCCTTCTTCGAGGGCAAGCGCGCGTTCGGAGGCTTCACCGACTTGTGTAAGCAGGATGGTGGGGGTCCAGACGTTCAATTTTCGCAAGCGACGCAAAGTCTCACGACCATCCATCCGCGGCATGAGCACATCAAGGATGATCAACGCGGGATGATGTGCTTGTGCCTTGTCAAGGGCGGTCAAGCCGTCTGAAACAACGAGCACGTGGTAGCCGGCGCGTTCGAGGAACGGTGCGAGGCTGTCTGCGATGGTGGGGTCGTCGTCAGCAAGGAGGATGGTTGATCTATCCAAAGACATTAACTCTCCCTCACCCTGACCGGGCTAGAGAAAAGCCCGGTCGGGCGGACCAGGCTTCTCGTCAGGAAAGAGGCGAAGCGTCCTATTGAGTGAACGCAAACGTATTGATGATCTGGTTGAAGACCGTAGACTCGGCAACCTTGTCGAAGATCGGCGGAGGCGTGGGAAGATTGCCGGGATTCACCGATTTGAGGACAAACGCGAGATTGATGCAGGCGTTATTCTTAACGGTGGAATAACTAACCCAATCGAAGAAACTGCCTGCCGCGCCTTCGGACCCCTCTTCCTTGAGGAATTGAACGCTATTGATCGTGACATTACTCGAGGATGTGGGGTTGCCGCTTGCATATTTGCATGTCGCGGCTCCATCGGTGATCGTCACCGAAAGATATTTTTCGCGCAGGTTGGTGCCGGAAGCAAACTGAAAGTCCGCGCGCCCGGAATTATCAGACATTCCCGCTGATGAATTGGGTGGAATCTTGACGCCAAATTTATATTTGCCGTTTTGGAACAAATTCCATCCACTGAGGGGGTCCGGCGTTGCGGTCAGCGTTGTTGTGGGTGTAAGGGTAGGTGTAAACGTTGGGGTACCGCTGCACGGCAAGGGCGCTGTTGGCACAGGCAAGTTTTCAGATCGAGAGTTGTTGGCTTCATTGCTCTCGGCAACTGCCCCACCCGGGTCAACAACCACTGAGACCGGGTTGGTATAGCCGCTGAAGAACACTGTCTTGGTCTCACCCACCGCGAGTCCGTTTATGGTCTGTTGCGCGGTTCCAAATTGCACGACAAAGCTACCGGCAGAAGCCTGCCCGCCATTGGTGACACCCACGCGCACGCCCAGTGACTCACCAGGGTTGAAGCATGATGGGTTGGGGAAACTGATGCTCAATGAATTGATCGAGAGGTCAGGCAGACTGCCTCCTCCAGTGGAACGATAAATATGCGGACCAACCCAAAGCGCGCGATCGCCTTGTGCAGGACCCACTGCGAGCGCTGTGAGAATGAATTTCACATCCTTACCGGCAAGCGATGAGAGATCAATGTCTACATTGAAGGACTGTTCTTCATATCGTTCGAGGAAGGGACCCCAGAATGTGGTCACCGGGTCATTGCCAATTTGATAATCCAGGCGGAACGCCACGTAGCAAAGCCTCGAGCCATACTCACAGGAGATCAACGACCGGAAGCGATCGCCAGTTTGCACTCGGAACGGAGGGAAGGATCCTTGAATGTATCCGCTTGAAACATTATGCGGGAATGTGAGGATCGTCGGCCTCGGGTCTGTTGTCCCATTTTCAAGTTTGCCGCCGTTCAATTTCAGCACGAAGCCGCGCGCATCACCGTCGGAGCCGGGGCACGGCAATTGACCCGCTCCGCTCGACCAAACGGCTGTACACGCCGAAGATGCGAAATCCAATACCGCGCCGGGAAGTGGCGTTACGGTTGGACCACTTGTAGATGTTGGTGTCGGTGTTTTGCTCGGTCCACCCGGTGTGACCGTTGGACCGGAAACCCGAATATCCACCCACCAGGGTTTGTTCGCTTGCGAGCCAATTCCAAATAGCGCGCCGCTGGCATTCTTGAACATCCAATAACCGCGATACGTGCCCGCCGCGGATGGCGCAACCATGTTCACCGAAATATCGATAGTCTGCCCGATTTCAACATTTCTCGGGAATGCGGCAGATGCCGGCGCGCCCATTTGTTCGCCGCTGAAGAAGACGAGCTGATATGAAGTGCTCCATGCACATGAACCAACGTTCTTCAACCTCCACGTCTTTGTAAAAGTGGAGCCCGGCGCGAAGGTCGTACCATCGGGCACAGTGACATCGGCGATGAATTGTACGCGGTCACATGTGGAGGGCGGCACCGTGACCGTGACCGGACCCGGCGTACGCGTCGGCGTGGATGTAAGCGGAGTGCCTGTCACCGTGGGAGGAGGTCCGCTTCCTTTCCGGACGATCGCCGGGTTGCCCCATAGGGCGCGGTCTCCAACGGGCGATCCATAGGCTGACATATACAGGATAAATTTGACATTTTGCCCAGCGAGGAAATCCAGATTGACCGGACGAATATTGGCGGGTTTTCTCAAACCCTCCCACCGTTCGTTGAACTGGAACAGTGTGGTGCCGGGATCTGAATCGTTGATCTTATACACAAGACGGAACTGCACATAACAACTCGTTGCCTGACGTTCGCAACCTAACTCGGTCTGGAAGGTATCACCTTTCTGCACAAGGAACGCGGGATAGGTGGCTTGGATGTACCCATTTGTGATGTTTTGCGGCGAAACGAGAATGGAAGACTGCGGCGTGGTGTTATCTTCGTAGACCCACTGACCGGACAACGCATAACCTTTTGAGTCGCCATCGGTGCCCGGGAATATAAGCCCGCCAGCGCCGCTCGACCACGAGGCTTCACCGGCTTTGGCAACAAAATCATAGGCAACATTCGAAGTAGGTGTGCCAGCCACATTGATCTCCACCCACCAACTCTTGTTCGCATTCACGCCAATACCGAAGAGAGTCCCTTGATCGCTCTTGAACTTCCAATACCCAATATAGTGACCGGGCGCATTCGGCGCGGTCATGTCCACACTCACATCCACAGTTTGCCCGGGTGCGATACCGTTGGTGACAGAGACCGCGGCGATGGTACCCATCTGTGCGCCAGAGTCAAAGACCATGGTCACATTGTTCCAAGCGCAGTCACCAATGTTCCTCAATCGCCAGGTCTTCTTGAAAGGTGTGTTCGGCTGGAAGGTTGTCCGGTCAGGGACGGTCACATCCGCAACAAACTGCGCATGATAACACGCCGCCGCGGATGCGCTCGTAGTTGTTGCCGCGGCGGGCACCAGCGACAACATGAGTGCAGCCAGAATCATCAGAGATACTGCGGTGGATCGGGATTTCATGGGTCTTCTCCTCTTGTACCAATAACCTTTTTTACGACGAAGCAAGGATTGGAAAGTTCCTTAATGACTATACGCCTCTAGTATATCTTCTCTTAAACAAATGTTCAATATCCATTTGAAGACTCCTTTCTCCATCTTATAATGTAATCATGCCGAGAACGATCCTGCACCTCGACCTTGATGCGTTCTACTGCGCCGTGGAAGAGACGCGCAACCCCGAGCTTCGCGGTAAAGCCTTTGCAGTAGGAGGCAGACCCGAGGAAAGAGGAGTGGTTTCGTCCTGTTCATACGCGGCAAGGCGAAACGGGGTGCGGAGCGCGATGCCGATGAGTCAGGCACTTCGGCTTTGCCCGGGGTTGATCATCGTTTCCGGGCATCACCGCGTATACGGTGAAGTGTCGCGGCAGGTAATGCAAAGACTCCACAACTTGACCGCACTGGTCGAGCAGATTTCGATTGACGAGGCGTTCCTCGATATTTCAGATATTCAGGATGAACCCGAAAACGTCGCGCGCGGGCTTCAAGCGCGCATCCGTGACGAGTTGCATCTCCCATGTTCGATCGGGATCGCTTCGAACAAACTCGTGGCGAAGATCGCCACCGAAGTGGGGAAAGCCCTCGCCCTGAAACGCATCAAAGCCCAGGGGTTGGCTGAGCCGCCCAATGCAGTGACCGTCGTCCCCTTCGGCGAAGAAGCGGCGTTTCTGAATCCACTGCCAGCGGATATGCTGTGGGGAGTTGGTCCAAAAACATCCAAGCGACTCGGCGAGTTGGGAATCCACACGATCGGCGATATCGCAAGATGGCCCGAGAATGAGTTGAGCCGTTTATTCGGCGAGAACGGACGCGACCTTGCGCGTCATGCAAAAGGGATCGATAACCGTCCCATTGAAACAGAGCGCGAGACGAAATCCATCAGCCAGGAGATCACATTTTCGCGCGATGTGCGGGACGACAAAGTATTGGAGAAAACGGTTCGCGAACAATCGGCGGAGGTGGCGCGGCAATTGCGAAAGAACGAACTGGCTGGTTCGACGATCAAGTTGAAGATGCGCTGGCCCGATTTCACCACGTTGACGCGGCAGACCACGTTGAATCATCGAACCGATCAGGAGGACGAGATCGCCGAAGCCGCGTTGAAATTGATGAAGTCCGTGAGAAAATCCAATCAGTATGTGCGTCTGATCGGAGTCGGTGTGAGCGGACTCGGCGCGCCGATTCGCCAGTTGGGCTTGTGGGATGGGGATTCCGAGAAATCGCGAAGACTGCAAGAGGCGGTGGATGTATTACAGAAAAAATTCGGCAGGGATGTGATACACAAAGGCGAGGTTGAATGACAATGCTCACTTGCGCTCACCCAAAGCCCGCCTTAAACTCAAGATGTTCAAGGAGAACATCATGAAAACGCTCGATCTCAAAAAAGACCTGAAATATCTTTATCAACCTTCGGCAAAGAAGCCTGAGATTCTCAAAGTCCCAAAATTGCAATTCGCCATGATCGACGGCGCCATCGAAAAGGGGAAGGAACCGGGCAACTCGCCCGCCTTCGCAGAAGCGACACAAGCCTTGTATAGTATTTCATACACACTCAAGTTCATGCTCAAGAAACGCAAAACAAACGCAGTAGATTATCCTGTGATGGCGTTGGAGGGGTTGTGGGGCATACAAGATGTAATGGTTAACGTGGCAAAGAAGGACAATTGGTCTTACACGCTGATGATCTTGCAACCTGATGTGATCACGAAAGATATTTTTGCAGAAGGCTTGGAGCAAGTCCGCAAGAAGAAAGGCGACATGCCCGTCCTATCGAAGGTGAGACTCTCCTATTTTGAAGAGGGCTTGTGCGTCCAAATGATGCATATTGGACCCTACGCCACCGAGCCTGCTACCATTGAAGTGATGCGCTCTTTCGCTACCGAAAACGGCTACCGTGACAACGTCGGACCGAACGGCATGCATCACGAGATCTATCTCGGCGATCCTCGCAAGGCGAATCCCGCAAAGTTGAAGACGGTGTTGCGGCATCCATTAGAAAGAGTTTAAACGTTTGCAAGTTTAAACGTTCGAACGTTAAAACCTCCCACAAAAAGAAAAATGAACTGTTATTACCACCCCGATAAACTCGCCACTGGACTGTGCAAGCACTGTCAGCGCGGGCTATGTTCCGAATGTAGCGCGCTGGTGGACGATACTCTCGCCTGCAAGAATCGCCATGAAGAACAAGTGAGGGCGATGGGATTACAGTTGGTACAAGCAAAACGCGTCCGTTCGGATTACCTTCGCAACACAATTTTTTACGGTGCGGTCGGAATTTTGTTCACCGCCTTCGGTATCTCCCAACTCCGGTGGCTGGGATTGCAGGCACTGGTTTATGCGGTTATCGGGCTGGCTTTGCTGTGGGCAGCGCTGGCGAATTATCTGGAGAGCAGGAAGTATAAATAGCGTGGTCTCGATACGGCGGTGGTCGAGTAGGACGAAGTCCGTATCGAGACCCGCCGCCTACTCGACCACCAAAAATGCAACTTCAGTTAAATTGCTGCGTATGCCTTTCTAGATATCATTGAAAGGAGTGCAGACATGAACACCCACTATAAACAACTGACCCGAAGCACATCGAATCGCATGATCGCGGGCGTGTGCGCTGGCTTGGGCGAATACCTCGGCATCGACCCGACCATCGTCCGCTTGTTGACCGTGCTGGCATTTTTCACCGGTTTCGGCGGGATCGCGATCGTCTACCTGATCATGGCGCTGGTCGTCCCTGAGCAGACGAAAGTACAACCGCAGTAGGTATCCTCAAAAATAAGATAGCGAGTTGGAATATTCATACTATTCCAACTCGCTAACGGTTAACCATCACTACGTTCAACGTGCCAGCGAAATAAAGACATCCTCCAGCGTCGGCTCGCC
>DAOTZF010000162.1:0-2048 GCA_034434415.1 Anaerolineales bacterium
TTGAATCAGGCGTATCTATATGGAAACAAGGGACTCGGTTATTACGACGGCGCGGGCGAGGGACCCGGCTTGCTGGCGCAAACATTGAACCTGAACTTTGGCGCGCAGCCGCATCATTATCTCGCGGTCAACATGACGACCTTCGAGAACATCGTGGATGCCGTCGGCGGCATCGATGTGTACCTGCCGTACGATATTGATGTGCGAACCAAAGAGTATCCCGATGCCTTTCACGTGGAGGAAGGCCAGCATCACTTCGACGGCGAGACCGCCCTCTGGGTGGCGCGCATCCGCCAGTATCACACGTTCAGCCGCGCCGAGAGCCAGAATATCGTGATGTGTGCGTTGAGGAAAAAATTATTAAGTCCCGCCATTGTCCCTGCGATACCCAACCTTGTGCAAACGTTTCAACGCAATGTGCAAACCGATTTCAGCCCTGAGCAAATTAACCAGCTTGCCTGTCTCGCGAATCAAATGAGCGGATCGAACGTTGTGTTTGCCAGTTTTCCCATTGACCTCTTCGAGAACAGGAGGATCTTCGACCCCCAACTCGGCGCGACCACGCAAATACTCGATGTTGATTTCAATGTATTGCGCGAGTACATTTCGCGCTTTCAACAAGGCGCGTGGCCCGACCCGAACCTTGTCATTACATCCACGCCCTCGCCTGCGGATGCGGACGCCGAATTTGCCTGCGACGATTAATCTGCCAGCGAAACCAGTTTTGTCATGGGGTCGTAGAGCACGTTCACCGTCATCCCCTCCTGATAGGTGAGAGGGCTATACCGCGAGAGTAATTTCTCCGTCGTCACCTCGATGGTCTCGCCCATGTAATTCACCTCCAGCGTGAACTGGATCTCATCCATCGAGCGGTTCACGACCATCCCGGTGTGTCTCATCTTGATGATGCGTGCGGTCATCCGCTCGCCGCGCGACTCCGCGACTTTTTTCAACAGCCAGCTTACAATGGAGGAACCGAACAACGATCCCATGGCGATGAACATCATGCCGATCGTCAACCCTAGGAAAAGGAGCATCCGTGTTGGAAGTTCGTTGAATTCATAGGAACCTTCGCCTGGCATGTTGAAGAACATCAAGGTGAAGGGAATCCACATACAGGCAAAAACGATCCAACCTACAGCTCGCATGATTCGCGGGATACTGCTCATGGTGGGCACTCCGTGACGGGAATTTTTCCGATTATATCCTGCCGGAAAACAACAAATCCCTGCAGGGAAGGATTCCTGCAGGGATTCGCTGGACCCGCAACTCATTTTTTAAGATGCCTGCGAGTCGCGGTCGGTTTGACGTGGGCATGCGCCAACGGGCGGGGGCGGTGAAACAGGCGATGCTCCCACGAAAGGAAAGCATACCATCCATCAGAAAGTTGGGTTTTCCACATCAGCAGGGATTCCCTGCGACGATAACGGCCGTCCAGTGATCGTTCGATGTCGTACAAGGTATCGACCGGCTTTGGCGTGAACGCCTCGACATCCTTGTTGCGATAGTGGAAGAAAAACGGGTTCATGGGCGCTCCTTTCCTGAAAAATGCAAAACGCCATGACCAGACATCCCGATTAAATTTCGTCAAATCTGGTCTGGATTGTGCAAAAGTGGTCCCTCAAACTTCCGCTGAAAGAGTCAATGTCAGGATAACAGAGTCTTCTTCATATTTCAATTCTGACATTCGTCACTGATGTGTTTCATCACTTGACCCTTCCCCCTGAACGCTCTACAATTCGCTTTGACTTGCGATTCGAAAAACTCTCATTAAGGAGATGAACCATGCCCGATTATCTATTCCGCGGAAACCTTGCCAAGCTCGACCCGGATGTCTATGAACTGACACAACTCGAAGCCGAACGGCAAGCCCGCAAGTTGATTCTGATCGCTTCCGAGTCGACAGCCCCACTGGCGGTGAGAGAAGCGTTGTCGTCCGCGTTCCAGAACATCTACGCCGAAGGCTATCCCGATGAAGAAACGCGCTGGATGAGCGAGGAGGAGATCCTCGATTATCCGGCGCGGCTTGCCCAATATCGCCGCAACAG
>DAOTZF010000163.1:0-4729 GCA_034434415.1 Anaerolineales bacterium
CCATTTTTTCATCGCGGTCTTGATGCGCTCTTCCCACGTCGCGCCGCCGTTACGCGCCAGCATCATCGTCATCACTTCCGTATCCGATGATGACGAAAACCCCACGCCCTGTTCCATCAATTCCTGTCGCAACTCAGCAGAATTAACCAAATTACCATTATGAGCCAGCGCCAGCGGACCATTAATGGTCTCGATCATGAACGGTTGCGCATTCCGCAACATGGATGATCCCGTCGTTGAATAGCGCGTGTGCCCGATGGCGTAATGCCCTTTCAACTCTGCCATCGTGTTCGGTGTGAAAACATGCGACACCAACCCCACACCCTTGTGCATCGACATCGTCAATCCGTCCGCCACCGCCATGCCCGCGGCTTCCTGTCCGCGATGCTGCAAGGCATACAACCCAAAGAACGTCATGCGCGCCACATCTTCATTCGGCGCGAAGATCCCGATCACGCCGCATTCTTCCTTCGGCGACTCATCAAAATTCAGCATACAACTTCCTTATCTCGTTAAGTTTTTCGTGCAAGCTCTCAACATCTTTTTCAACCAATGTAATATGACCCAACTTGCGTTTTGGTCTCGGCGCCTTGTCGTACAAATGCAAATGCGCTCCCTCAATTTTCAGGATGGATGTCTCATCTGGAAGCGTTCCCACCAAATTGACCATGGCACACACTCCAAGCGGATTCGTGCTCCCAAGCGGCGCATCACACACCGCCCGAACCTGATTCTCAAACTGAGACGTGATCGCCCCTTCGATCGTCCAATGCCCGCTGTTGTGAACGCGCGGCGCCATTTCGTTCGCCAGTAATTGACCGTCCTTCTCGAAGAACTCAATCGTCAGCACCCCGACGTAATTCAGCGCAGACATCACTCGCGTTGCATATTCTTCAGCTTGCTTCTGTAATTCCGCTGAAACATTTCCAAGTACCAACGACAACCGCAAGATTCCATCGCGATGATGATTTTCGATCAACGGATAAAACTTCACTTCACCTGATCTATTCCGTATAGCGATAATGGATAATTCTCTATCAAATGAAATGAACTCTTCTAAAATACAGTCGGCGGCTTTTTCAGCCGCTACTTCCGCTTGCGAATGGACAATGCTTTGCCCCTTCCCGTCATACCCCATCCGCCGAGTCTTCAATACAGCAGGGAAGCCAAACGAAGAATTGAGATCGATTGTGAATTTGGGCGTTGGTATCCCTAACTCTTGAAAAAAAGATTTTTCAACGAAGCGGTCTTGTGCTTTTTCTAATGCCAATGACGGCGGATAAACAGGTACAAATTTTTCTAAATGTCTCGCCGCTTCCACAGGGACATTCTCAAACTCGTAGGTGACCACGTCCAATCCATGCGCGAACTGCTCAAGTGCGGACGTGTCCGCGTAGCCCAAGTCCAGATGGTCAGCGAGCAAGCCTGCGGGTGAGTCGGAGGCGGGATCCAGGAAGCGGAAGCGATGTCCGAGCGGATATCCAGCCAGGGCGAGCATGCGTCCCAGTTGACCTGCTCCCAAAATGCCGATAGTCGTCATTCGTTGTTTTCTCGCGGGTCGGGGTTATCCAAAACGGATTGGGTTTGCGCGGCGCGATAGGCGAGCAGGGCGGCGAGATATTCGCTGTGTTTGTTGGCAACGATGGACGCCGCCAGCAGCGCCGCATTGACCGCGCCCGCGCGACCGATTGCCAGCGTGCCAACGGGAATGCCCGCGGGCATTTGCACGATGGAGAGGAGGGAATCCATGCCGTTGAGCGCCTTCGATTGGACAGGCACACCCAGCACGGGCAGATGCGTTTTCGCGGCGGTCATGCCAGGTAGATGTGCCGCGCCCCCCGCGCCCGCGATAATGACTTCAATGCCGTGTTCATGAGCAGACTCGGCAAATTGAAACAGCAGATCAGGCGTACGATGTGCCGAAACGATTTTGACTTCGTAGGGAATGTGTAACTCGTCGAGAGTTTTGGTTGCGTGTTCCATCGTCTCCCAATCAGACTTGGAACCCATGATGATGGCAATCAGTGGTTGGGTCATAGCAACTCTTTCAGATTTTTAAGCAGGCGTTCTTCAATGGGATACGCGCCCGCTTCAAAGGTTTTGCCCGTGAGCATTTCATAGATGGTGATATAGCGTTCGCTGGCGGCTGCCCAAAGTTCATTCGGCATGGACGGAATTTCGCCATCACCGCGATAGCCTTTTTCAGCGTAGGCAATGCGGACAAATTCCTTGTCGAAGTTTTCGGGTTCTTCGCCTGCGTTGAATTTTGTTTTGTATGAATCCGCTTTCCAATAACGGGACGAGTCAGGCGTGTGGACTTCGTCAATCAGCATGATGCTGCCATCGGGCGCAATGCCGAATTCGTACTTGGTGTCCACAAGAATGAGACCTGATCTTTTAGCAACTTCTTGTCCGCGTTTGAAGATAGCGAGTGCAGCTTGTTGCACTTGCTCCCAAGTCTTTTCATCAAGCAAACCTTTTTCGGTGACTTCGGCACAGGTCAGGCGTTCGTCGTGCCCTGTCTCGCCGCCTTTGGTGGTGGGAGTGATGATGGGCTCAGGAAGGGCTTGATTCTTTTTCAGCCCTTCGGGAAAGTCATAACCATAGATATTCCGTTCGCCGATGGAGTAGCGATACCACAATGCCGTGGAGGTCACGCCTGTGATATATCCACGTACGATGACTTCGATGGCAAGAGGCTGGACGGTAGTGACGATGGATGCGTTCGGGTCGGGCGTGGAGATGAGATGGTTGGCGATGATATCTCTGGTCTGCGCGAACCACCACGCAGAGAGTTGATTCAACACCTGTCCTTTGTATGGCACTTTTGCCAGAATGCGGTCAAACGCCGAGAGCCTGTCCGTTGTGACGATGAGTCGTTTACCATCGGTGAGGTCATACCACTCGCGGACTTTGCCTGTCTGCTTGTTTGGCAGGGGCAGATTCGTTTCGCCAAATGCCTGTGGAAGTAACTTGATTAATTCTTCTTTTGCGATCATGCGAAATCCTTGGCATACTTCACGCCATTTTCGAATAACACCAATCCGCTATTGCCTTTTATACCGCGCGTCCATTGCGGATGTTGATGAGGATGAATGTGATTTTCAGGGTGGGGCATGAGTCCGAGCACGTTGCCTTGCGGGTTGCAAATGCCAGCGATGTCGAGAATGGAGCCATTGGGGTTGACGGGGTAATCTCCATTAGCAGGTGAGCCGTCCGCGTGGATGTAGGTGAGGGCGACTTGGTCGTTTTCAACGAAAGAGGACAAAGGGAGGAGCTTGGACGTTTGGAAGTTGCCTTCGCCATGTGCAATGGGACAAGTAATGATGTCTTCCAAATCTTTCGTCCAGATACAGGTCTGAGAGACAGGAGCAAGGTTCACCCAACGACATTCAAAATGACCTTGTGCATTAAACGTGAGTGTTGCATCTGCTTCATTCTTTCGTCTTTCCTCTTTCTTTTCCCCAGGAAGAATCCCTGATTTGACCAACGCCTGAAACCCATTGCAAATGCCGATGACAGGTTTGCCCGATTCGACAAAGGCGGATATCTCTTCGTTGAAATAGGAATTTAGATCGAGCGCGAGCAGTTTTCCTGCGCCGAGCGAGTCAGCGTAGGAAAATCCGCCTGCGACGACAAGTATTTGATAATCGGCGAAGCGTTTTTTGCCAGCGCGCAAGTCATTGAGCGGAACGGGGTGCGGGTCCGCGCCAGCAAGAGTCAACGCTTCGGCGACGTCGTAATCGCGGTTGGTGCCGTGGGCTTGGAGGATAAGGGCTCTTGGTTTCATAATTTATATCGGAGTGTTGAATGCCTGAGTCAGGTCTTCAACGTCAATGGAAGTTTCACCAAGTTTGAGAACGGGCTCAGTGATGACTTGCCCGAGTTTTTTGAATGGTAAGTCTTTGAAAATCTCTTCGAAGCGCACGATGTTTGCACGAGAAACTTCAACGAGCAAACAGCCTGTCGTCTCGCCGAACAGGTCGCGGGTAGAAAGAGGCGGGTTTATATCCAGCCCCAAACGCCCGCCAATGCACATCTCCGCGGCGGCGACAGCCAATCCGCCTTCGGAGAGATCGTGTGCCGAACAGATGAGCCCTGCATTGATGGCGTTGTGTAATGCTTTGTAAACCTGCGGTGTGATTTCTGAAACGTGCGGGATGGCTTCGTTGATCGTTGTGTCAAAATGCGAGCCGCCAAACACGGGCGCAAAATCGCCGACGAGATAAATTTCATTGCCCGCTTTTTTCAAATCCATCGTGACAGCTTTGGTGATGTCGTTCATCATGCCAAGCGCAGAGATGAGCAGCGTGGGTGGGATGGCATGACGTTGACCATCGGTCCCGAGATATTCGTTGTTGAGCGAGTCTTTGCCGCTGATGAAAGGAGTGCGGAACAAGAGCGCCGCGTCATGACAGCCGCGGGCTGCTTCAACCAGTGAGCCTAGGGTTTCGGGACGCTTTGGGTCGCCCCAACAAAAGTTATCGAGAATGGCGATGCGCTCTGGGTCAGCGCCGACGGCGACGGCGTTGCGGATGGCTTCATCGATGACGGCGAATGCCATGTGGTACGCGTCGCGTTTGCCGTATTCGGGATTGATGCCATTCGATAGGACAATACCTTTCATGCCCTTTGTGCCAATGGGTTTGAGGACGGTTGCGTCGGAGGGCGCATCTGCTTCGACGCCTGTAAGTGGTTTGACCACGGTGCCACCTTGAATCTCATGGTC
>DAOTZF010000164.1:0-4416 GCA_034434415.1 Anaerolineales bacterium
GTATATAAAAACCCGATTTGGGAAATTCCTGACCGACCATCAATGTTGAATTGTATTGCTTGGATTGTTCAGCAAAATCCCGGTTGAAAACCAATGTCTGTCCCGTTTTCAACACATGCCCGCTGATGCCGCCAGGTGAGTCGGCTGGTAACGTGATGCGCTTGCCTTGAAAAACCGCATACGGATAATTTGCCAGATTGCTCTTCGGGTCATAAAGGAGTATTCCAAAATTATCAGCGGCAATAATCTCACGCAGTTTATCGCCGACCAGATCTACGATCGCTTGGAAATCCAACTCGGCGGCGAGTCCCTGCTGGATCGAATTGATGATCTGCAACTCAGCGACGCGCTCCTGCTCGGCTTTGAAGGATTGTGCATTTTGCAGAGCCACACTCATCGAGTTGGCCAGAGTCTCAAGAAGGCGTACGTGCGACTCCGTGAATGCAAATTCACGTTCCGTATTCAATACTCCCAGCACCCCATGCAACTCGCCGCCCCGCAAAAAAGGCACAAAAATTGCGGAGCGCGCATATGCAGAGGTCATGCCATACTGTTCGACCTCCGCCACTGTACGAACAAAAATGGTCTCGCGGGACTCGATCTGTCTTCTGGCAATCGGGATGTCGGGTTTCCAATCCTTTATCTGGCTGACTTTGCCATTTTGGTAGTTGTAGGGGAATTGAGTTAAGTCTGTGGCTGGATCGTAAAATGCAAAAAAGACAGTTTGCGCCTGTTCTTTGAACATCTCACGAATCTTTTCACCGACCAAATCATAGATGGACTGAATGTCGAGTTGCGCGGCGAGTCCCTGTTGAATGGAATTGACAATGGCGAGTTCGGCTGCGCGTTGGCGTTCCGCTTCGATGGCGCGGGCGCGCGTCAACGCGGTGGCGATGTGCTGGGCAACGAATTCAAGGACAGTCACATCCTCGTCTGAGTAACGGAAATCCTTTTCAAATGATTGAACCACCAAAGCCCCGAATGTGCCTGTACCGCTTTTTAACGGAACACCTATCCAATCTTCGGAGAACTTGCCATACAATTTCACCCGCCCTTGTTTGACCATGTTCTTTTGTATTTCACGGGAGGCATGCAATGATTTTCCTGTACTCAGAACATATTCTGTAAAGCCTGGTTCTTCATTGAGTTTTTGCGGGTGAATAGGATCGGGAAGCGTCGCGTCGGCAACGAATTCATAAGTTACAATTTGAGTGGAAGGCTCCAACAGCGTAACGAAGAATGTCTCTGCATACATCAACTTCCCCACAATTTTGTGCAATTTCTTATAGAATGATTGCATATCCTTCACGGCGCTCGCCGCATCCGCGATCTCATACAGCGCTTTCTGGATTTTCAACTGGCGCTTGATATCTATCTGCCCGGTTGCCGCGGGTTGTGTGGCGCGTCTTACTGTCCCGCTTTTCGTCCCCTTTTGAATTTTGACTTGCCTCGTCTCAACCCTGGCCTTTTGCTTCCCCGCTGACCCCTTTCCAGCATTGCGTACTGTGGATGACTTCTTGGCCATGCGCGGTGCTCCTCAATCCAATTCGTAATAACGATAAGTGTACAGGTGCAATGACCCCGTGTCAATCACTCTTCCACGTTCGTTCTCAACTCCCGCAGTAATGCCTGATCCATGCCGATGCTGTGCGGCGCCTCGATCACGCTCAACCGTTCCAGCATCGTCGTCTGGAACATCTGCCTCAATCCCTCATGCCGTCCTGCGAGGTCTTTCAACACCTTCGACGGAATCACCAGGAACTCACTCTCCTCCTCGGTGATAATATTCGCGGTGCGCGCAGCCCCGGTGAGCGCTGCGATCTCGCCAAAGAAATCGCCCTCGCGCAAGGTGTTCGCGATCACATAATCGTCATCCTTGATATAACCCGCCGCCACACTGCCCTTCAAAATGAAGTACGCCATATCGCTCGTCTCGCCGCGATACACTACGATCTTCCCTCCGGGCGCTTGCGCGACAAGAGTCTGCGCGGCGAGTTCATCCCGCTCCTTGGATGTCATCCCCTCCAACTCTTTCATGTGCTGGATGAAACGGTCGATCTCGGACCGTGAAGCGGCTCTGCCCAACCCAAGCCGCGGCGCCGCTTGAGCCCCGCGCAACAGCGCGAGGGTCCGCTTCCATTCCGCGGCAGGCTGACCCAACCCCGGCAAAAACAACACCACCGCGCCCGCAAACAACAACGCGAACGAACTGAGGATGAACAGCGTCCGCACATTGAACACGTCTGCCAGACCCGCCAGCGCCATGCCGAACACGAACATCAAGTCGCGCACCACGAAGAAAGCGCTGTTCACACGTCCGCGCATTTCACGCGGCGTGGCGCGCTGGATCACCAATTGACGCCCGATGTAGGACGGAGCGTTGATCAAGCCCGAGAACCCCATCAACACGATCGCGATGGAAACCACCGGGGAAAACGAATACAACAGCCCAACGATCGCCAGTCCGAGATAACTGATCGCCAGCCACTGCCCTTCGCGGATGCGGTCCGCGAGGCGCGCCATGATCAGACTGCCGAGTGCAATACCCACCGTCTCCGCGGCTTGTTGCAGACCGAAATGAAATTCCGTCGCATTCAGTTCACGAATCGAGAAGGGCAGGATCAAGGTATTCTGCAGGCCAAAGATCAAAAAGATCGGCGCAACAACGATGAACAGGGAGCGCAAAATGGGAGTCGTGCGCACGGTGTTCAATCCCGCCTTCAGGTTTTGCCCGATCGCGCGCAGGCTCGTATTTTCCACAGCCGGCAGCGAGGGGACGCGTGTGAACAGAATCAGCACCCCCGAGAGAAAGAACGAAACTGCGTCGAGGTAGAACGCCCAATCGATGTCGAATCCCGAAGCGATGATGCCCGCGGCGGCAAAGCCCACGGTCATCGAACCGACCGAGGAGATCGCCATCAACGCGTTCGCGGCGGAAAGTTCTTCATCACTGGCGACCTCGGGCAGGATGCTGGCATGAGCCGAGTCGAAGAATTGCGTGATGGCGCTCGTCAATGCGACGATCACATACAACCAGTTGATGTTCAGCGGGATCAGGATGGGGACGAGAAAGATCAGAACTGCGCGAAGCAGGTCGGAGAGGAGCAGGATGCGTTTTCGGTCATAGCGATCCACGAACACGCCGGCAACCAACCCGATCAGCACGGTGGGTCCCGAGGTCGCGATCAGCATCAATCCCACGCTGAGCGCCGATCCGGTGACTCGATACACGAGGATCGAAGCAGCAAGCGCGGTCAACGCGCTTCCCATCGAAGAGACAAGCTGCCCGATCCATAGGAGCGTGAACGAACGATTGCGAAACACGGAAAACATCGAAGCGGAGACGTTGTCTGTCATGAGGGATCGCCTGATCGCATTGCCTTGAGATGACCGATGGGAGTCTGCAAAACCAAATCGCACCCGGGCCAGACCGCATCCACGCCCGCGTCCTTCGCCTTTTGAACCGATTCGCGTACCTGTGCTTCATCGCCTCCCGCCAACACCGCAACGGGGTCGAGATTACCGAACAATAAAACCCCACCGAGGGCGGTGCGTGACGAAGCCAGATCGTTCACCTGATCCACCGAGATAGCCTCTGCGCCGCTTTGCGCCAACACCTGCATCGATTTGTTCGTATTCCCGCACACCGACAATACGCGTGGGCTGGGCAGATTCGCGTGCAACTGCTTCAATACGGGCAAAACAAATTGCTCGAACTTTGCAGGACCAATAAACCCCGGCGAACCGCCCATCTCGTGGATGGTGATGAAGTCCGCGCCTGCATCGCGATAGTTGTTCCCAATTTTTGCGAGGAACGCGGAAAGATGAAAGAGAGCATCGAGGACGGCGGAGGGTTCGCGTTTCATCTCGGCAAACAAACTGCCGGGCTCGACCAGATACAAGAGCATGGTGTACGGACCCGGTATCATCCCGCTGATCGCCGCCTCCACTCCAATATCTTTCTTCAATCGATGAATCGAATCGCCTATCAGCGGCAATCTTCCCTTGTTTGGAAATCCCGTATTTTTAAAATAAGCCTCGTTCAGGTACCTCGTCGAGGAGAATAAATATTTCCTGACTTGTGGAAATCCCCCACTCTCATAATTCAACTCAGCCCCCAAAGCCTCCGCCGGCGCGCACAAATCCAACGGCAACGTAGCAGACGGCATCCCGGTCAACTTGAACGTGCTCGCCGCGGCGCGCGCCATCTTTTCGGCATCAAGATGGATCTCCTGAAATGCAAGCCCCTCGCTTCGCAATCCCTCCTCCGTGATGTGAATCAACCAGCTGAACGCGGGAGGCGAGGCGGGTTTGTCTCCGTTCAATAAGGAAAGAATATCTGCGCGGGGATTCATGTCGGAGTTATTCCTAAGAGTCGGAATCGAATTTCCTTTCCCAGCGGGTATAGCGGAAGCA
>DAOTZF010000165.1:0-1524 GCA_034434415.1 Anaerolineales bacterium
TTCATCACCCTGTTAGCGGATGGCTCTCCCCTCACGCTCGACGCCGAGTCGATTAAACGCATCTCCGAAAAAGATGCGGCGCGCTTCCCTGGATTTGTGCGCTTCATGAACAAAGCAGCACAGATCATGAACGCAACCTACGCCACCATCATGCCGCGCCTGCCAATGAACTTTGGTTTCAAAGAAGGCTACGGCTTGCTCGAATGGGCGCTGGAACTGAAACTCGCCGGGCGCAAGGACATGCTCAACTTCATCCGCGCCTTGCCGATGACCGCGCAAGAACTTGTGGAAGAATACTCTGAGTCCGAAATTGTCAAAGCTGCCATCGCGGCAGTTGCCATCCATGGCTCCACCCTCGGACCGATGTCCGCAGGCACCGGCTACACCCTCATCCACAACTGGATGAATCGCGGCGGCTTGGCGCATGTCAACGTGGGTAAAGCGGGAGAAATCACAACTGCCTTAGCCAACGCCGTGAAAGCCTTCGGCGGTGAAATTCGCACCGGTGCAGAAGTAACCAGCATCAAAATTGAGAGTCAAGTTGCAAAAGGTGTTGTTCTTGCTAATGGCGAAGAGATTTCCGCGAATGTCATTCTCTCCGCCGCAGACCCGAAGCATACCTTGCTGAAACTGGTCGGTCCGCGTGAATTGCCGCCGGAGTTCGTCTGGCATACTCAGTCCATCAAAATGCGCGGATCGGTTGCAAAAGTCCACTTGCAGACGAATGGAAATCACGGCATCCCTGAAGGGACAGTCGTCCTCGCGCCATCCATCAAGTATCTCGAACGCGCCTACGATGCCGCTAAATACGGCGAGATTTCGGAGAAGCCATTTCTCGAAGTCACCATATCGGGCAATACCGTTTCCATCCACTTCCAGTTTGCGCCATATGCTTTGAAAAATGGTGATTGGAAAGTGGAAAGTGGAAAAATCGAAAAATTAGCAATCGACACCTTTGCGGAATATTTCCCAATCTAAAATCGTCAATCGTAAATCGCAAATTGATTTCGCCTCTTGACCTCGAACAAATCTACGGTCTCACCGAAGGCGACCTCAACCACGGTCAACTCATGCTCGACCAGTTTCTGTTCATGCGTCCCATCCCGGGCTGGTCGAACCACAAAACGCCGATTGACAACTTATATCTTTGCGGAAGTGGAGTCCACGGCGGGGGGGGCGTCAGCGGCGCGGCAGGACGGAATGCAGTGAAGGTTTTGAAGTAAAATCGGGACAACACAAAAGGAGAGAGCAAATGAAACAATTATTGGTATCTGTGTTGATACTCGTCTTGCTCACCGCTTGTGGCGAGAGCGCGCCACCTTTTACAGATAATGGAAACCCCGGGCAGATTCAGGTGATCGTTTTTTACGACGATAACAAGAATGGACGTTTGGAAGCAGGCGAATCAGGAGTTCAGGCTCAGGCAGTCATTGGAATCTCGCAGGAAGTATCCTGCCCGCCGTCGGGTAAACCGTCCTATATTGATACAGATGTAAACGGCGTGCATGAGTTCAAGGACCTGAA
>DAOTZF010000166.1:0-2400 GCA_034434415.1 Anaerolineales bacterium
TAGAAAGCGCCGCCCTGAGGCTCTCGAAGGGTAGAACGTAGTGGGTCAAAGATAAATTCAATCGTTCCAGCGTTGTAATAATGTACCGCGCGCGCCGCGTTGACCGCCGCTTCTCCCATCTTTGCACGCAACTCTTTTGTGAGCAACGGGGAAGGGGTCTCTTCGATGATCTTTTGATGACGGCGTTGTACCGAACATTCACGCTCGAAGAGATGGACGAGATGTCCGTGCTGATCGCCGAAGACCTGGAACTCGATGTGATGCGCGTTCGGGATGTATTTTTCGACGAGCAGACGAGAGTCGCCGAAGGAGTTGAGCGCTTCTCTTGCGGCGCTTTGAATTGCCTCGCCCAACCCGGCTTCCTCCTCCACGATGCGCATCCCCTTGCCACCCCCGCCCGCGGACGCTTTGATCAAAACAGGATAGCCGATCTCTTTCGCAGCTTTCTTGAAATCGGATTCGGATTCGAGTCCTTCAAAACCTGGAACCGTTGGCACGCCGGCCTTCTTCATGCGAATCTTGGATTCGGCTTTGTCACCCATCGCGCGGATCGAATCCGCGGAGGGACCGATGAATTTCAAACCTGCCGATTCAACCGCAAGCGCGAATGACGCGTTCTCCGAGAGGAATCCATAGCCGGGGTGGACGGCGTCCGCATCGGTCTGCTTTGCCGCGCCGATGATCTTCTCGATGTTCAGATACGATTCCTGCGGCGATGCCGCGCCGATGTGGATCGCTTCGTCGGCGAGTTGCGCGTGTTGTGAATTCTTGTCTGCTTCGGAGTACACGGCAACAGTTTTGATGCCCAATTCTTTGCAGGCGCGCAGGATGCGGATGGCGATCTCGCCGCGGTTGGCGATCAGTATCTTGTTGATGGGCTGAATTTGAGTTTGAGGCATTTGAAAAATGAAAAGTGAAACGTGTATTTATGGAATAGGAACTTTCTCCAGCAGGCTTTCAATAGCGGCAGGCGATTCTCGGTCTAGGATGTAGCTTGCCTTCTCTTCTCGAAGCGTTAGAGTCCTACCGCGTTGTTGGGGAACCATGGTGAGAAGCAATTTTATGATCTGGGTTAAGAGCGAAATACGATGCTGGACAACCTCAATCTTTAGTACATGATGTGACTTGTAATACCAGTCCCGTGCTTCGCGCGCTGAACCAAGAGCGTATTGATAATACTGGGCACGAGATTTGCCTGTGTGTTGTGAATATCCCTCTGCCAGATTTGCGCTGACGGAGCCGAGTGCGCGATATAACTGGTCGGCCAGCCCAAGCGTGCGTTTGTCTTTTATTAATTCATTGACATCATACCAGCCGATTTCAGTCGCAAAAAGCGAGAGACGATATGCCTCCATTTTCCAAAGGCTATCATCTGTTATTTCTTTAGGAAGATTTTCAACCCATTCGTCATACTTCATTATGAGTGCCCTTCAAACCCATTATTCACTCGTCACGTTTCATTCTTCAATTAATTACAAAGCCGCTTGTTCCTGAGTTGATATTCGGTCTCGGTGGTGACGAAGTCGAAGCGGTTGCATTTGTCGTTGATCCAGTTGTCGTCGGCTTGCGTGCCGCCATCGGCAAGCCAGGCTGGGTCTGTGGTTTTCACATCGAAGGTGATTTCAGAAAGCAAGCCGTCACCAGCGGGAAAAATTGTGACGCGCAGGATTTGAAATTCCTGTATCAAGCCAGTGGCTTTGAACGAATCCATCGTATTTGTGAAAATCGCGCTGGCAACAGATTCGAGCGCGTAGGCTTGAATCTCGTCCACGCCGATCGCCCCGAAGAGGGTCGGGTCTTGTGTGGGTGCAGAGGACGTCTCTGTGAAGGGAATGGGTGTGTCAGTTTCTGTTGGAGGTCGAATCGTCGCAGTGAGAGACGATGCAGTCGATGTTTGAGCTTCCTGACTGCAAGAGGACAGGAAAATACTCGCGATCAATAAAACGATTTGAAGGTATTTCATTTCTTGACTCGGGTGAGCGTTGCTTCGGTGGCTTTCGCTTCACCGTATTCAGGGTGGATGTTGTACGCCGTGATCACTAGATGATCTGCATCGATCAACTCGACTTGCGTGCGCCAGCCCCAATCGGGTCCGCCGGTGGGGTCGGGGTAACTGCCGAGGACAGAGAATCCGTTATCGGTGGCGGAACCAACACAGAACATGATGGCGGTGTTGTTGTGGAACGAATCCACCCACGAAGCCTCGTATTGTTCGAGCGTTGTGTTGTACCCGAAGGTGAACATACCGTGTTGCGGTTCGCCTTCGATGGAACCTTGATAGAGGTAAATGGCGAAACGTCCTTCCAATACCAGTGTGATGGTTCCGAGAACGGGTGACTCGTCGGCGAGTTTATCGGGTTCGAGCCATAACTTGGACATACCTGTCCAACTGTCTGCGAG
>DAOTZF010000167.1:0-29690 GCA_034434415.1 Anaerolineales bacterium
TAGCAGAACTATACCGACCAGGATTCGGATTCGGCGCGACATGAAACTTTACTCCAACGGAAGTAACTCGCCCGGCACAAGCCCAGGGAACGCGGCTCGGAGTTTTTCGTCTACCTCGGGCGAGATCAACGACTGGGGATTCTTCGACATGATCTCTTTGACCTTGTTCATCGCGCGCGCGTGGATATCCAACGCGCCTTTCTTCTCCCAGATGGTGCGGGCATCACGGTCGGCAATTTTCGTCATCACGGCTTCGGTCTTCATGCGGTTGATAGTGTGCTTGGCAACGATATACGAACCGCCGGGACCCACTTCTTTGATGAGATCGACCGCAAGGTCTTCGTCGCTAAAAGAGATGCCGCGTTTGACGCGCTTCATCATTTGCGCCACTTCATCGTCAATGACCGCCTTTGCAAAGTCGAATGTTTTCAATGCATCGATCAAGCCGCCGATGTTGAACATATCCATGCCGCCGAGGATACCGCCCATGCCAGACATACCCGTTTCATATCCTGATTGTGCGTCGTTCAACTTGGAGTTGGTCAAGCCAATATATCCGCCGCACGGAACGTTGTAGAATCGCGCGATCTGCGCGAACGCCATATGCAACATACCGCATTCGATAGCGCCAGAGGTGTATGCGCCCGTGCGCATGTCCGCGACTGTGGCGAGCGTGGCGTAAATGGTCGGAGTCCCTTCCTTTACCATTTGCATCAAGGCGCACGTGGCGAGATATTCCGCATTGCCTTGCACAAGCGTCCCCGCCATCGACATGGGCGAAGTGAGTCCCGCGTTCGGGACAATGGTCGGGTAGACAGGCAATCCTTCGCTTGCAAAGTACATCACATTTTCAGTGGAGAGATTATCCATTGAAAGCGGCGAAACTGTCGGGCAATAGTGGTGTGTGAGAAATGGGTGTTCTTTGTACGCTTCTTTTCCTCCCGTGACGATGTATGCCATTTCCATCATGGCAAGCGTATCCTTGTGATCAGTCGTTGTGGCGCGGATGGGTTTGAGACAATATTTCAGTGCGGGATACAAGCGCGAAATGGTGAATTGATCTTTGGGTGCGTCGTCTGCCAATGTGGAGATCGAAAACATGTCGTAGCCCGGCAGTTCGTTGATGAGATGGGCGATGCGCGCAATATCCGCAGACTCGGCGCGTCTTTCCTTCCCTGTAACTGGGTCAATGATGTCCGGAGCAGAACTTGCCGTGACAATCACCGGGCTATCGCGGGGAATCGTTTTATCGAACTTCGGGTCACGGGCGTGAAACGTGAAAGTGGGCGGCGTCAGCTTGCGATACTTCTCGATGATCTCACGGGGGAACTTTACCCGCTCTCCATCCACAGAACAACCGTGTTTGGCAAACAACTCACGGGCGGGTCCAAAGCGAACCTTGAACCCCACTTCCTGAAGTATTTCCAGCGAGGCTTCGTGAATCCGTTCGATCTGTTGCTGCGTGAGAAGTTCAGCGAATGACATGGTTTATCCTCTAGTGCAAAGTTTCAATCTCTCAATCGATGGTCTAAAATCCTTTGTCAGACTGTCTTTCTCTTCGTTCGTATCGGCGAATGTTCCATTCTGTGAGATTCCTGTTTCGAGCGGATGCCCAGTTCATTCAATAGTTTTTTCTGTGCGCGCTGTCCCTGCACTGCAACTTGGCGAGGGATTTCAAGAATCCGCTCGATGATCTGGAAGCGGTTATTTCGGAACGCCCAATGCTCCACTTTGAGTTGGTTCGCCAGCGCAAGGATCTCATTCACCGGAAACATTCGCAAGCCTGCACGCGTCACTTTCAACGAAGCCGCAGCGGTCGCAAAACGTGCAGACTTTTCCAGACTCCACCCTTTAAGGTAGCCGTAGATAAAACCTGCGGAAAAGGTCGCGCCTGCACCACAGGCATCCACGGCTTTGACATGTGGTGCAAAGACACGCACGATCTGCTCGTCCTGCGCCACGAGACATCCGCCTTTCGCCAATGTGACAATCGCAGTTTTGATCCCCGATCTCAACAATTTGCGGGCTGTATTGATGAGCGCGCGCTTACCACCAAGTTGTGCGGCATCGGTCACAGCCTGGCAAAATGTGGCGCGTTTTGCATATAGTTTCAAGATATCGGCATCTCTATGCCCATGTTCGAGGTTCACAAACACAGGGACCTTGCGTCGGTTCGCTTCGTCCATCGCGCGCAGGACATGGTCGCCGTCGTACCAGTCGGCGTAAAGAATCTTCGAGCCGCGAATCAGGGATAGATCCGCTGTGTCGAGCGTGCTGAGGATCTGAGGCGTGCGCTGCCAGAAATACGTCCGCGCGCCTTTGCGGTCTGAAACGTTCACTTCTAATGGAGTTTTGTACTCCTTCGTAAATCTCACCTTCCCCTGCACCCCCCAATCCTTCAACCGATTGGCGAGCGCGCGCCCGCGTTCGTCATCGCCGACCGCTGTGCCGATCATACCTGCGGACGTATCCCACTGACGCAGTAAACATGCCACAATCGCGGCGTCGTCGAACACAAACTCGTTAACTTCTGTGACGATCGCGCCGGTGTTGTGCTTGGGCAGTTTCTCGAGCACCATGATCTCAACAGGCGTCAGCATCCCAAAGCCTACATATTCGGGTGGTGATTTTGGCATATTCGTATTATATCTTTTAAACACAAAGGACACGAAACGCACAAAGGTTTAAGACTTAATTCCTTCGTGTCCTTTGTGTCCTTCGTGGTAAAGGTTTTGAGTTATGCCTTCAACCTCTCTCCCTTTGGGTCATACAGCACAGACGCGGTTACTTCTGCCACGCGCATGCCTTCGATCAATTCCACATCAACTCGCGTACCTACTTTTGCCATCTCCAACGGCAAATAGGCGAGCAGGATATTTTTCTTCACTGTGTAACCGTATCCCCCACTGCGGACGCGCGTCAGCACCCTGTCTTCGTGGTAGATCGCTTCGCCGCCGTAGATCTGGGTGAAGTCTTCCCCATCCAAAACCAGCGTGCATAATTTTGTGGCGAAACCCTTTTGTTTCTTTTCCATCAACGCGGACTTGCCAATAAAATCGCCTTTATCAAAGTTGACGCAGAATCCCAAACCTGCTTCATACGGCGTTTCGAGTTGGGTCACATCCGTGGTGTAGTAACGATAGGCTTTTTCGAGCCGAAGCGAGTCCAGCACTTTGTAGCCGCCGACTTCCATATCAAATTCTTTGCCCGCTTCCATCAACTTGTCCCAGACCATCGAAGCGCGGTTGTTCGGGATGTACAACTCCCAGCCGAGTTCACCCACATAACTGACGCGTTGCGCCCAGACCTTCGCTCCATTGATCGTGATGAAGCGGGCTGTCAGATAGGGAAACGCTTCATTGGCAACTGAATCACCCGTCACCTTGGAGAGAATCGCGCGAGACTTCGGTCCCATCAACGCGAGACATGCCCATTCCGTGGTGATGTCGCGCAGAGTCACATCATCGTCTTCCGTGTGCATTTGCAACCATGCCAGATCGTTCGCAATAAATCCCGAACCCGTGATGACCCAGAACATGTCTTCGGCGATGCGCGAAACCGTGACATCTGCCTCAACACCGCCGCGCGTGTTGAGGAATTGAGTATATGTTGTACTTCCGACAGGTTTATCAACATTCGAATCGGTGACGCGCTGCAATAGTTTCAAGGCATCGCGACCCGTCACTTCGATTTTGCCGAACGATGTGAGATCAAAAAGTGTTGCCCGTTCGCGCGTGGCTTTATGTTCCTCACCGACACGGTCAAAATACGGAGGCTTGTTCCAGCCCCATTCTTTTTGATCTGCGCCTGCGCGCCGCCATTTTTTATCCGGCGAATAATACAATACACGTTCCCAGCCGAATTTTTCACCGAAGACCGCGCCCAGCTCCTGCGTGCGATGATACACAGGACTCATGCGATGCGGGCGCGCTGATTCGTTTTCGTCGTTCGGGAAGCGAATCGCATAATAATATTTGACACTTTCACACGTGCGCTCGGCGGCATATTGCGGGTCGGTGAAATAATTCCCGAAGCGCGTCGCGCGATAAGCGTTGACGTCCATCGGCGCTTCGCCTTCAATGATCCATTCAGCGAGAAGTTTGCCCATGCCACCCGCGCCACCATAGCCATTGAGGGACATACCCGCCAGCATCCACATGCCGCGCGCGCCGGGGATGGGTCCGAGCATCGGCTGGCAATCGGGCGTGTACGCGCCGGGATGACACGTGATGTCGATGATGCCCGCGTCTTTCAAAAACGGGATGCGGCGAATGGCGCCTTCAAGCAACATTTCAAATCGTTCGTATGAGTGCGGTACGGTCGTATTGCCATGTTCCCATGGCGTGCCGTCGATCCAACGCGCAGGCGGGTTCGGCTCGTAACCGCCGATCACGAGTCCGCCTTGCTCTTCGCGCATGTACACCAAATTATCGGGGTCGCGCAAACACGGCGTGTTCTTTGGAAATTCATGCCCGGGCACAGCCTTCAATGTGATATGTTGATGATCAACCGGCGTAGTCGGCAAAGACACGCCTACCATTGCGGCGAGGCGTGGCGCCCACATCCCAGCCGCGTTGACGACCAGGTTCGTTTTGATCTTGCCTTTATCGGTGATCACGGCTTGTATCTCGCCGCGCGGCGAAAGTTCAATCCCCGTAACGCGCGTGTTCATGTTCACTTCCACGCCTAGTTCCTTGATGATGCGCGCCAAGCCAGTGGTTGTATCGTACGGTGAAAGATGCCCGTCACGAGGAAGATAGATCGCGCCGAACAGGTCTTTGTCCGTGATCTGCGGCATGACTTTGACGGCTTCGGCTGGGGAGATGATTTCCACCTCCATGCCGATCGCCTTCGCCCGGCTCACGCTTCTTTCCAACTCTTTGAGCTGCTCCCGGCTCGACGCGACTCGCAAACTCCCAACGTGGTGGAAAAACCCGAGTTCGCTCCACAACTCGATGGAGTATTTACGAAACTGCATCATGGTCTTGGACGTGGCGAACTGCGTCACCACCCCAGCGGCGTGTGATGATTCTCCGCTGGCGATATCGCCTTTTTCGAGAAGCACAATATCGCGCTTCCCCATTTTGTGCAAATGATATGCAACACTCGTTCCGTAAATCCCCCCGCCGATAACTACGATCTCTGCGTGTGATTTCATGGGTCTCCTTCGGAGATAGGGAAACACGTAGACGGGTAAACATGTACACAGGTCTGCCGTGTCTACTTATCTACGTGGTTATATTTTTATCTTCTTCAACCAGATCTACATGATATTCAACCGAATCTTCGCGAAGTTTTTTATCCCCGTACTCCTGTGAACCTGCACGTAGACGCCGCACATAGGTCATGTAGCCATTGAGAGTTTGCTCAGTTTGTCGAATTAACTTGTAGATTGATTCAAAATCAGGTTGATTAATATAGTTTAGAGTACGCGCTTCGATTAATCTCGAAAGGGTTTCATTCAATTCGCCGCGGGCAATTGAGTAGTAGTGCAGGCTATCAAGATAGTGATATCGTCCATATCCTTCAGCAATACTTCCGGTTACACCTTTTGATGCCCGGCGGATTTGTGAGTACAAATCGTATTTTTCATCAGATGGCAGGGTTTTTGAAAAACCGTGTATCTTCACCATAACTTCCAACGCGAGTTGGTAACACTCCAAATCCTCAAACCCGCACTTGCCTTTCTCACCCGGTGATTCATACAAAGGCTTCCTTTCGCTCACAACCGCCTCCTTGTCTACGTGTTTCCCTGTCTACCTGACTACGTCAGCCAACCACCCCTCACACTCCACCGAATCCATCTTCTCCACCGCCCTGCCCCAGCGCTCGATCGCCCAGCCCCAAAAGTCGAAGTCTATTGTGGAAATTTTCGCCTGTATCGCCGCCCATAGTCCCCAGCCCACATCGGACATGATCATGTTCAACTTCATGCGTGCGATCATGGCGGGGGTCGCTTCGCCAAAATACGCGGCGCAGACCTCGGCGATCTGTTCGTCATTGAATTGCATCTCCTGACAGGTGTTGCCGAGTTCGAAAGTTGGATCGTTGTTTCCGCTGTACTCGTAGTCGATGAGCCAGAGTTGCTCACCATCGTCAATGTAATTTTCGGCGAGCAGGTCATTGTTGCAAGGGACAGTCGCCAGCGGGTTGACGTTCATTGCCTGCTCGATGCGCTGAACCGTCGGCATTCGGTCAAGGTAGCCATCGGGGATTTTGATGTCGCGGTCTTTGCACAGGCCGAGGTAATACTCGGTGAGGCGGAACATGTTGAAGTCCAGCAGGAAGCGTGGACCGGCATGGAGTCGCTTGATGGCTTGCGCCATGCGCGTCGGCATCCCGGGCGCGTTGAGCAAATCCTTAGACATGGTCTTGCCGTCGAGAAACTCGATCACCATCACATGGTACTCCGGCAGGTGATATAAAATTTTTGGTGCAACGCCTGCCTCGGAGGCTGCTTTGGTGTTGTGATATTCGTTGGCGCGGTCAATCGCAAGGAGATCGGTGCTTGTTCCCGGGACGCGGACGAAATAGGAAGCGCCATCCACTTCGATCTTGAAGTTGGAGTTGGTCAATCCGCCTGAAAGCGGGGTGATGACAATGTTTTTTCCAGTCCAATCGGGTATCTTGGTTGCAACTTCATCAATGACAGCCATGTTCGCCTCAATTAATTTAAACAGGTAAACATGAAAACACGTACACACGCGTCTACTTGTTTACCTGTTTACTCGTGTACTTGTTTACAAACTCTCAGAGTACCAGAACCGCTTCCTTCGAACACATCACTTGTTCCCTTGCGCCAATGGCTGGCAGTTCGAGGAAGGGATTGTTGAACGTGTCCATATTAAACTTGGTGTTGCCGATCTTTATCTGGATGCGCACCACCGCACCGAGGAATGTAATATTCTCGACCGTACAATCCACAACATTTTCTTTCTTTGGATCTGCGGCAAAACTGAAACGCTCGGGTCGAATGGAAATCTTCACTTTATCGCCCTTCCGACGATTTACGAAATCCTCTTCTGCGGTTTGGAAGTGAACTCCGTCCATGGCGAGGATTCCATTCGCGGGGTCAACCACTTCGGCATCCGCATTGTTCAGCGAACCGACGAAATTCGCAACGAATTGCGTCTTGGGGAAATTGTAGATCTCGAACGGCGTCCCCACCTGCTCGATCTCGCCGACATTCATCACAACGATGCGGTCGGAGATCGAAAGAGCTTCCTCTTGGTCGTGTGTGACAAAAATCGCTGTGATGCCAAGTCGCTTTTGGATGGCGCGGATCTCCGCGCGCAACGATACACGGATCTTTGCATCGAGCGCGGAGAGGGGCTCGTCAAGCAACAACACCTCTGGGCGGATGGCAAGAGCGCGGGCGAGTGATACGCGTTGTTGCTGTCCGCCCGAAAGTTGATACGGATACTTATCGGCGTGCGTTTCGAGATTTACAAGGCTGAGCATTTCGTTCACGCGATTGACGACTTCATCTTCAGCTTGCCTGCGAATCCTCAGACCAAAGCCGATATTTTGAGCGACGGTCATATTGGGAAAGAGTGCGTATGCTTGAAAGATCATGCCGACGTTGCGTTGATTCGGCGCTTTGTTGGTGATATCGTTGCCGTCCAGCGTGATCTTGCCAGATGTGGGAATCTCAAACCCGGCGACCATGCGAAGAGTGGTGGTCTTACCACATCCCGATGGACCCAGGAATGAAACAAACTCTCCCCTTTCCATTTCAAGATTAAAGTCATCGACAACCACTACATCGCCGAATTGTTTCGTGATATTGCTAAGGGATAAGTACGCCATTCGAGTTCTCCGATTCGCAATACGTTAGTGTGCACCGGCGGCTTGTCCCTGCCCGCCAGTGAATAGTTGAATCAAGCCCATCGCGAGCCAGGTCAACAAAAAGCTTACAAAGGAAAGCGCGGCTGGCTCGTATGCGCGATGTTGCCCAAGTAAGAACAAGTAGGGACCGAAAGCGTCCACGCCTAAAAAGGACGCGAGGGTAACTTCACCCACCACAATAGCAAACGTCAACAGTGCGCCGCTCAACAACGCGGAGCGAATGTTCGGGAGGATGATTTTCGTGACGATGGTGTACCAATTTGCCCCGAGACTTTGAGCCGCTTCCGTCAACGTGCGAATGTCCACAGTGCGCATCCCTGTATCCACGGAACGATACATGTACGGCATGGCAAGCACCATGTAGCCCGCTACGATAAGGATATTGGTGCCCGCTTTGAAATTTGTCAATGGCTGCATCAAGCGTATATCGGTGAAAGGAATGTTGAAGGGTGAACTGTAGATTCGAATCAAGCCAAAGACAAGGATGATCGCCGGAACAACGAACGGCATCAAGGTAATGAATTCCACGAGGCGCCGCGCTTCGGGAAGGCGAAGTCGAATCCAATAAGCGGTCGGGACGATCAAAATGATACTTACGACGATCGTAGCCAGAGCAAGTATATTTGAATAAATGAACGTTTCCCAGAAATCATTATCTTCGAATGCCCTTTGGTATGCCTTGAACGGGATTTCAGGATCCCAACTCAGCGAAAATTCGAATGTGGCGAGCAATGGCAGCACGAAATACAACCCACCGATGATGAACCAAATCCAACTCCACAAGGGGAACCTGCGCAAACGCGACCAGAAGTTCATCGCAACCACCTTTCGGTCTTCGCCTGTAGCCAGGAATAACCAGCCAACGATACGGCCATGATCACAACCATGCCAATGGCCATGGCATACCCAAGACCAGGGTTATATAAAACATCACCGCGAATCTGTGCGCCGATCTGAATGGTGACGATGCCGATTCTCCCGCCCGTCAGGGCATAGGCTGTGGCGTACGCGCCAAACGCGTTCCCGAACAACAGGATCATCGCCCCGAGGATGGAAGGCAATAAAACCGGCAGTGCAACACGCAGCCAATATTGGGTGGTGGTTGCCCCAAGATTTTCGGCAGCTTCGCGCCATTCGCGTTTCAATCCATCCAGAGCGGGCGCCATGATCAATACCATAAGCGGGAACTGGAAGTACATGTACACGAGACTCAAGCCCGCAAAACTGTATAAATTGAAACCGGCATCATAAATATTGACGCCGAGATAATCTCGAAGGATGTGAGTGATAAACCCCTGGCGCCCCAACGTCGCCACAAACGCAAACGCAAGCGGCACACCTGCAAAGTTGGATGCTACGCCTGAAAAAGTGATCAACACAGATCGTAGGGAGCGGGGCAATCCTCCCACGGTGACCGCATATGCCATCAAAAATCCCAAAATGCCTCCGCCGACCGCGGTCACTGCGCTAATCTGAATGCTCAATTTGTAGGCGTTGACGATAAATGGTTCGGAAAATAACTGGATGATATTGCTCAGAGTGAAGTTGCCATCGGAATCTGTGAAACTAGCTGTGAACAGGCGCAACGATGGAAGAAATAGAAAAAGGAAAGCAAAAAGGAGAAACGGGGCAACACCAAGCCATACCCTCCAATTCGTGGTTGCTGTGCCACTGCTTTTGAGTTGAATAGCGGTCTGTGCCATGGAAAGTCTCCTCAGGATCAGCCTTGCTAAAGCGAGACCCTGCCAAACAGACAGGGTCTCGCCATCTTACATCAAATCAATTGTTACGGAGCAGCTTGCACGTCGGCACCAACGGCTGCATCCCAATTGGTGGTGATCAACTCTGCCGCAGCGTTGAGCTGAGCCAGCGAGGGGAAGACCGCGCCGGAGACATCAGGCAATTTTGCCAGCAGATCGGCTGGAATCACGCCGCGAGCGCGCATATCCGCTTCACGGATCGGGTGGCAGTAGCCCTTCATCCAAAGAGTTTGACCCTCATCGGAATACAGGAACTCCATCCACAACTTGGCGGCATTGGGGTGCGGGGCATACGCGCTGATCGCCTGAACGTACACGCCGGCGAAGCGACCTGAGGCAGGCACAACAACGGTTGCGTTGGGGTTGCCTTCGAAAGTATCGATGGCGGCAAGTGCATTGTAATCCCAGGTGATGCGAATGGGAATTTCACCCGTGGCAACCAAACCATTGTTGGCGATCAACGGGATCAGATTGCCAGCCGCGTTCAAATCGGCAAAGAAGTCCAGGCCGGGCTGGGCGTTGTCGAGCGAGCCGCCATTGGCGAGCGCAGCCGCATAGACGGATTGAATCGCCTGGTTCGAGGCGCGTGGATCACCGGAAAGCGCAATCTGTCCGTTGTATTTCGGGTCGAGCAGGTCAGCCCAGTCTTGCGGCACATCCGGTTGAACATCGGTATTCACGAGGAACGACAGCACACCGTAGTAGTCGCCATACCAGTAACCATCTGGGTCTTTCGCGTCGGCAGGAATGCTATCCCATGTGGAAACTTTGTACGGCTGGATCAATCCTTCAGCCTTGGACGATTCACCGAACGAGAAACCAACGTCAATCACATCGGGAGCCTGCGGTCCTGTGTTGTCTTTGTTGGCTTTGATGGCTTCGATCTCGTCGGCTGAACCGGCATCGGGGTTCAACTCATTGACTTCTAGACCATATTTTGCCTTGAAGGTCTCGATGACCTCACCGTAGTTGCACCAGTCATGCGGGAGCGCGATGGTGGTCAACATACCTTCTGCTTGCGCGGCGGCTACCAGATCCGCCATCGGGTCGGAGGCGGGGGCGTCTGTCGCCGCCGGGGGTGCCTCCGTCGCAGCGGGGGCGCACGCTGCTAGCGCAATGCTCACGAGGAGCAACAGCGAGAACAGGTTGATCAAACTCTTTCTAGGTTTCATTCTCTTCTCTCCTTTTGGAAATGTTGTGGAGAGCGACCTGCTCTCCATCGGCACGAATTATATACTGAAGAACATAAACACGGTTAACCATTTGTAAAGACCAAATTAACGGGCAACTTCCTCAACTTCCTCGTACCAGCGGACTCGTGTGCCGACCTTGTCGCGCATCTGCCAGGCGAGGGATTTGGGCATGGAGACGAACACCTGAAGTATTTCCCCTATCCGCTTCTTAATCGTACTTCGTTCTGATTCAGCCAGCGGAAGCGTTTCCTCACTCACTGTTTCCTCCACTCGCTTCAAATTGATGGATGTGGTCTTGTACAAACCCCAATCGTTTCCGCATAATTGTGCGATCCGATCCAAATTGATCGTCCCCTCGTCGCCGGCACCGGTCTCCACGAACAGAAGTAGCGAGGCAATATCCAACGCGTCCTTGCGGTTGAGATCCGCGATCTGCGCCTTGGTCAGCAATAACTCCGCTGGCGGAATCGTGACAGGGTGAAGATGTAGCCTGCCTTCCAAAGGAATCTTGTGGCACATCGAAAAGGTATCCACGAAGATATCCAGCTTCATTTCGGTCTCGTTGTGGTAATAGATCTGTCGATCTTTACCATTCAGCAAATTGAACTGCTTGTGGGGAGAATATCCGACAGTATACATGAAAGCTTCAAATTCACGGCGTTGCTTGCCAGCTACAACAAAATCCAAATCACCGAACTCACGCTGAAACGCCGGGTGGTTTGACCTGTGATGAACCTTCACTGCCACCCCTCCGAGCACACGCATCAGAATGGATTTTTCATTTGCCGCGGAAACCAGGCGAGTCATCTCGTGTTGGATATCAGGTACAATGGACATGGGAACCGTTTGATTTTAACCCCAAACCCGTTTGGGACGGGAGGCATTTTCCAATGACAAAACTAGTTAAAGACCTAATGCATAAAGGCTTAGTCACCTGCCTTCCAAACGCCTCGCTGGGACACGTGGCGGCTATACTGAACCGGCACCATGTACACGCGTTGATCGTCGCCGAACAGTCAGAAAAGCCGCTGGGCATCATCTCTGATTTTGACCTGCTCGCCGGCGAATGGCTTTCGGTTGATAAAGAAAGTTTGGATACGATGCGCAGCATGACCGCACGCGATCTGATGAGCTCTCCCATCGAATCTCTCGATGCAGATACCGCCGTCGAGGACGCCGCGAAAAAGTTTCTCGAAAAGCAAATTCACCGAATGCTAGTAATGGAGGAAGGCAAGCCGGTCGGGATCATCTCGATATCAGATTTCGTGAGGGATATCGCCGCGCAGGAACAGGCAAAGCGCGAAACCGTCAGCGATGTGATGTCGGATACATTCCTCGTTTGCCGGGATAAAACCACCGTCCTTTCCGCGGCCCGCACCATGACGCAAGCCGGTTGGCGCTCGGTTGTCGTTGTGGACGCAAACGGCAAACCGCAAGGCGTGGTCACCGGAACTGATTTGATGCGGCTGGCGGGTAAACCCGTGGATGAATCACTGACCGTCAGCGACGTGATGAACAGCAACCTGATCACCATCGACATGAATGCCAGCCTGAGAGATGCCGCGGACATCATGATCCGCGAGCATCGTCATCGCGTGCTAGTTGTAGACGAGAATCACCCGGAAAGTTTTCCTCTTGGCGTAATTTCTTCCTTTGATATTGTGGCAGAAATGGCAAAGCCCGGCTCGATATGGCAGAGTTAAAAAGTGACGGTCACCTTGAGGTGACCGTCACTTTTTTTGATCGTGTTATTCAACTGGAATTTCTGATTGGACCTTATCGAGGTCGATGCCTTCCTTTTTACGGCGGGATTTGAATCCATAGTAGATCGCCGCTGCGATGGCATAACAAGCTCCCAAGAAGATCATCGAGTTGGTATTGGCGATACTGATGCCATACAAGCCGGGAGGCACACCACCCGTGTTCAACCACGGATCAAAGAACCACTCGACCAGCAGGAACAGGAGGAACCCGCCAAATATTACGCCAGCCACGGTGATAAGCGGGATCCCAGCCACCTTCATTTTTGCGATTGGCGAAGCTTCGTACAATTGTTTCTTTTTATATGGCAGGATGATGGCGGCAATCGCTGTGCCAAAATACATAATGGCAATGCCTTGCGTTGCGGCGAGCGTGATAGACCTAAATCCTGCCACATTGTAAGCATACAATGCAGAAACGAGGATGGCGGGCAACACCATGTAAAGCATCGCATTGACCGGGGTACCGTTCTTGTTCAATTCAGCGGCTTTCTCCGGGAGCAGGCGGTCGAACGCTGCGGCGAAGATCACGCGGGTTGAGGAGAGGAACAATGTACCTGCCCAGCCAAACCACCACGTGCTCATCAACAACAAGACAACGATCTGGACGAGCCGATTGTCGGTCAGGAAAACCGCCAACATTGCGGGGTTGGGCCACACAGGCAATGGCGGCGCTTCAGTGACGTATCCCCAGGCGTAATTCCACCACGCGGCATTCGCTTGAACGTAGAAATCCCAACCAATGGTCCTGTTCACACCGAGGAAGAACAGAATCCCAAGCAGAGTGGTTACACCCAGCGCCCAAGCCATGCCGGAGAAATTACGCTTGTAATCTGTTGCACCGCGCACTTCACCGTACAGGGTCGCGCCCCAGTTAGGCCACAAATTAAAGAAGACCAGGTACGGTAGCGTCACCATGATCAATGCAAACGTACCGCCCATCAGCGGGGTGGAAGCGAATGCATCAATGCCAGCTTGGACAGTGGGCTCGAACAAACTGCCTGAGGTACCAAAATAGGAAGCCGCATTGGTATCCAGCCCCCTCTTGAAGGCATCTGGCGAACCGGTGAAGAGCAAAACGATCACGATCGCCAAGCCCACCATGCCCGCGTAGAAGGAATACTTTTGAATTCGGGCGTACGTCTTCATACCGAGGAAGATGACCAACGCCACAAAACCCAAGGTCAGCAGGGAGCAAACGAACAAGGCGTTCCCCTGTCCTGCAAACCAAACTGCCAAATCCTGCATTCCAAATGCACCGAGCAAGGGCGTGATCACGATCTGACGGAGCATATCGCCGTAGATCGGAGTCCACAACCATAGCGTGAACCACCAACCGGTGATGGCGAGGATGAAACCGATGCCGCCGCCGAAGATGCGCGTCTGCCAGACGTAATCACCGCCGGAGCGCGGCATCACCGCGATCAGGGAGGCATATACCACGACTTCGAAGATGATGAACGCCGCGCTGATGAGCAGGGCGGGAATCATCCCTCCGCCGAAGTAATACATCTGGCTGAAGGAGTAGAACCCCAACGTCACCAGATTGATCGAAAAGAACGCGTAGATGAACGCGTCGAAGACCGACCATGAACGTACCATGCCGGTCGCTTTACGGACGAACAGGTTGCTCATAACATCTTCTCCTCTGTTGAAAAAATATCGGACTGTAAATCACTTGCCATGATTAACAACCCGAAAAAGCCGAGAGAGTTATCCTGAAGTCAGCACGAAATTTTCGATCTGCCCATTACCGAGGACCACCAACGCACCCAGGAGCGTTCCTTGTTCGTACATCGAGCCCGGGTTAATGCACAGCGTTTTGCCGATGCGGGTCGTTCCGCGACCCTCATGGATATGCCCGTGCAGGCTGAGGAGCGGCTGGTGTTGTTCGATCACAGCCCGAAGTGCGGTTGAACCGACCGGGATGATGGATTGTCCCGCCAGGACCGGACGCAGGTCTTTATCCAACTCCGCCGCATCGTCCAAACCGCTCCGGTACGGCGGCACGTGGATGTTGTAGATCGCGTTCTTCGGGTCTTCGACGTTGGCGATCATCGCTTCATACCGGACTTTGAGTTGATCCTCGTCCTCTTCGCGATGCGTGTTCCATGGAGTCCGATTGCTCCAACCAGAGGCAATCATTTCATGTACTCCATCCAGCAATGTCACCTTCCCCTCGGCAAGCACAACCCGCGTGGACGCTCGAATGATCTCATCCACTTCGTCCATGTCATCGTTGCCCGGGCAACAATACACTTTCATGTCGGAGTCGTCCAGTTTTTTATCCGCCAGATCCATCCATTGCTGAACAACTTTCAGAACTTCTCCCAAAAATATTTTGTTGACAAGTTCGGGGTTTTTATCGAGTTCTGTAATTTCATCGGGGTTGGTCATGTACGGATAATATCCGCGACTCCTCACCTTTTTCTTCATATCAGCAAGTTCGTCCGCATTTGTAATTTGAAAATCCTGTTCCAGTAACGTGACTTTGTAATTCTCCCCGCCTTGATGAACGAATGGCACCACTGCTTTGCCGGTCATGTCGCCGCCGAGGATCAACACATCGGCTTCGTAAAATTTCCCCGCGTTCAAGAACTTGTTCCAGCAAATATCCGAACCATGAATGTCTGTCGCAAAAAACAGTTTGGTCACGGTCGTATCCTCCGCAAGGGATTGGGACTGGCTCGTTCAGGTATTGCCCCGATTATACCGGTAAATGTAAACAAGTACACAGGGATACACGGAAACAAGTAGATGATGTTTCGCCTTGTGTACCTGTCTACGTGTGTACCTGCCTGCAACCTACGGATACACCCGCTTGATCGTTCTTGGGAACGGAATCGCCTCACGGATGTGTTCAATGCCGCACAACCACGCGACGACTCGTTCCACCCCCATGCCAAAACCAGAGTGCGGAACTGATCCGTATTTGCGAAGCTCCAAATACCACTTGAACGCATCCTCAGGCAAACCTTCTTTTCTAATCCGAGCTAACAACGCGTCGTGGTCGGACACGCGCTCAGAGCCGCCGCAGATTTCACCATAACCCTCGGGAGCAAGCAGGTCAACCGATTTGCACACTTCGGGCCTGCCCGGCCACGGTTCCATATAAAATGCCTTGACCGCGCTGGGATAACCATACACGAAAACCGGCTTTTCATTTAATTTCGTCAGTTCTGCCTCGTGCGGCGCGCCGAAGTCCATGCCCCATTCGAATTTGAGCAATTCTTTCTTTTCAGCGTCTGTTTCTTTTTCATAAAGTTCGATCAAATAGTTCGCCGCGTCGTCGTAGGACATGCGCGGGAACGGCGCGGAGATATTCTGTAACTTTGTCACATCGCGCTCGAGGAATTTCAATTCGGCGGCGCAATCCTTCAAAACGGATTGCACGATGTAGGCGATCATCTCTTCTTCCACGACCATCAATTGATCCAGGTCACAGAACGCGATCTCGGGTTCGAGCATCCAAAACTCGGTGAGGTGACGCCGCGTCTTTGACTTTTCCGCGCGGAAGGTCGGACCAAAGCAGTAGACTTTACCGAACGCAAAGATGTTCGCTTCGTTATACAGTTGACCCGTCTGTGCGAGATAGGCAAAGCCTTCATCGAAATACGGCGTTTCAAAGAGAGTCGTTGTCCCCTCCGCCGCGGCAGGAGTGAGGATGGGCGTATCGAGATTGAAAAAGCCATGGCTGTCCAAATACTCGCGCACCGCGGACATGACGCGCACGCGCACTTTCAAAATCGCCCACTGACTTGGAAAACGAATCCACAAGTGACGGTGATCGAGAGCAAAGTCTGGACCGTGATCTTTGAGCGACATGGGGTAATCCACATCCGCCGACTGGATGACCTTCAAATCTTTGACGCCAATCTCGTATCCGCCGGGGATGCCGGGCGCGCGCTTGTCTTCCCGCACTGAACCAGAAATGATCACGGATGATTCTTGCGGCAGGCGCATGATCTGGTCGAAGAGCGCTTCATCCAGATCGCCTTTGAAAGCCACACATTGAACGAATCCACTCCCATCACGTACGAGCAGGAAGCACAATTTACCCTTATCCGTGCGGTTATACACCCAACCTTTGATTTCGATCTCTTTGCCGACATATGTTGAAATATCGCTAACGCGTATTAAATCCATAATTTCACCTCGCTCGGTAATACAGGTTCCTGTTTACCTGTTTCCTTTTCTACTTATCTACGATCTTGATATGTAATTCCTTCAACTGCCGTTCTTCCACCGTCGAAGGCGCGTCCGCCATCACGTCGCGTCCATTCTGATTCTTCGGGAACGCGATCACTTCACGGATGTTCGGCTCGTCGGCGAGCAACATTACGAGGCGGTCGACGCCGGGCGCCATGCCGCCGTGCGGAGGCGCGCCGTACTCGAAAGCTTCGAGCATGTGACCAAATTTATGTTCGATCTCTTCGCCGCTCAAGCCGAGCAATTGAAATACCTTCAACTGAATGTCACTGCGATGGATTCTTATCGAACCGGATGCCATCTCGTAACCGTTGCACACCATGTCGTACGCGTCCGAAAGAATCTCAGCAGGATTGGTCTCGAACATCGGCAAATCATCCACTTGCGGCATCGTAAACGGATGATGCTCCGCGTCCCATTTCTTTTCTTCCTCGTTCCACGCGAACATGGGGAAGTCCACGATCCACGCGAACGCCATCAAGTCTTTATCGGCGAGATTCAATTTATCGCGCAACGCGACTCGTAATCCGCCAAGCACTTTGTTGACAATTGCTCGTGAGTCCGCAGCAAAGAGGATGAGGTCGCCCACCTTCGCACCGACTTTGGATTTCAGCGATTCCACCTCTTCGACTTTGACAAATTTTGCGGCGGTTCCTTTCAACCCTTCGGCTGTGATCGCCAGCGTCGCGAGCCCCTTCGCCCCCAACGACTTCGCGGCGTCGGTGAGAGAGTCCACTTCCTTACGCGTCATCTCCGCGGCACCCGGCGCGACGATACACTTGACGATACCACCCGCCTCCAACGCAGACTGGAACACTTTGAATTCGCTTCTCCCAAAGACCTCGCCCACATCGATCAATTCCATGCCGAAGCGAAGGTCTGGTTTGTCCGTACCAAATCGCTCGACAGCTTCGTGATGCGAAAGTTTGGGCCAGGGCGTGGACAGTAATTTCTTATGCGGCGCGACTGCGGGAATCATCGCCGTGTACAAGCCTTCGACCATCGCCAGGACATCGTCGCGTTGCACAAAGGACATCTCGAGGTCGAGTTGTGTAAATTCAGGCTGGCGGTCTCCGCGCAGGTCTTCGTCGCGGAAACAACGCGCAATCTGGAAGTAGCGATCCATACCCGCGACCATCAGCAACTGCTTGAGTTGTTGCGGTGATTGAGGCAATGCATAAAAATGCCCGGGATGGATACGTGACGGAACAAGGTAGTCGCGCGCGCCTTCCGGGGTGGCTTTGAACAAAATCGGTGTTTCGATTTCAAGAAAGCCCTCTTTGTCCAAATAATCGCGCATGAACTTTACAACCTTGTGGCGCAAAACCATGTTTCGACTCATCCGTTCGCGGCGCAAATCGAGGTAACGATATTTCAAGCGGATGTCCTCATTCTCATCTTCGTCGCGGCTCACCACGATCGGTGTGGGCTTGGATGGGTTCAACACCTCGACCTTTTGCGCCTCAACTTCCACTTCGCCGGTGGACATCTTGGGATTGAACTGATCGGACGGGCGCATCTTCACCACGCCGGTTACTTGCAAAACCCACTCGGCACGCGCTTCGGCAATCACCTTATGTGCATCGGGGAACGCATCCGGATTGGATACGACTTGCGTGATACCGTAGCGGTCGCGCAGAACAAGAAAGATAACCCCGCCAAATGTGCGGATGTTGTGTACCCAACCCGCGAGCGTCACGGTCTGTCCCGCCTGGCTGGCGCGTAATTCTCCACAAGAATGAGTTTTGTACATAAAGCCTCCGAAAGTTTCGTGAGACCTCACAGGTTTTTAAAACCTGTGAGTCTGTAACTACATAAAATAAATCGCCCTCCGCAAATGCGTTGGGCGACTGGTTCGACTTGTGTCTATTCGTCAACTAGCAATGCTTCGCCCAACGATTCAGCAGATCGTCATTGTCGTCATTATTGTTGTCGTTGGCGAAACGGAACGGATATCTCATAATGGCGGCATTATAGCACAGACTTATCGCTCAAGTGCAGAATCGGCGGGATTCAACGGATTGTAGTACACCATCACCTGCGCGCCGACGGGGTAACGCGCAACGGTTTTCTGCGCGTCTCCGTACAGGCGCACACTGAAGAACTGCTCGCCCGCTTTGATGACCTTTCCCATGTAGGGTTTGCCGTCCACCTGGTATTGATAGACAACCGCCGGGATTTCCGACCGACTCTTATACGACCGCTTCACCTGAACCGTGGATGTGACCACGACTCCCATTGTGCTCGACCAATTCAGCGCGGCTTGCTTGGCAACATCCCTCATTTTGCTTCGCCGGTAGATGAATATTCCCAAACCCACAAGAATTGCAACGGGCAGAATCGCCGCGCAAATCGGGACGATGAGGCTGAATAAGATCGAAAATATGGCGAAGATTTCCATACGAATCTCCTGTGGTGTTTGCATTGTACTTCAACCGCCGCGAAACCCGCTACCCGGCGCGGGAGTCGCTCCCGAAGACTGGGACCGGTTCGAGGGTCCGAAATGACGCGTGTAGACCATACGTAAGAGGAGCCAAATTCCCAAAAAACTGAGGAAAACAAATCTGATGTAAGGATGATGTAAGGTGAATCGCGGGCATTTTCCTTCCGTTACATTGGAAGGTATTGTATAGTTATTATGCTTAAACCCATCAAACAAAGGAGAGAGATATGGGCTCGAAACTATTATTCATGCTGAATGCGGTCGTTGTGCTGGTGTTGGGAGTGGCTTTGGTGTTTGTCCCTGAGGCAACGCTCACTCAATTCGGCACGGAGACCCGGGTCGCAGAGTTGCACATGGCGCGCTTTTTAGGAGCCGCTCTGGCTACACTGGGTTTGCTCTTGTGGTTCGCCAAGGATGCTTCCGATGAAGGCGTGCAACGGAATATAGGTTTCGCCATGTTAGGTGGAACCGTACTCGCGTTGTTCGTGACCATTCTAGGCGTTGCGTTCAACGGAGTCATTCGCAACTTCGGCTGGCTGGTGATCGTGATCGAAGTGGCGTTTGGTCTGGGATATGTGTTTGTCTTGTTCCTGCAACCACGCATGAAATAACCCGCACAAACCACAAATCGAATTCGAAAACAATGACCGCACATTAATGCGCGGTCATTGTCGGTTCTACGATGGCATGACTGGCAAAATCGAGTCGCGCCACTTCTTCATCGGTTAACCTCCACCCGAGGGCGCCGGCATTTTGTTCCGCCTGAAAGGCGTTCTTCGCTCCGGGGATCGGTAATGCGCCTTTGCAGATCACCCAATTCAACGCGACTTGCGCGCAGGATTTACCGCCGTGGTCTTGTCCCATTTGGGTCATGAGTTTTATCAAAGGCTGTATCTTCGCAAGGATAGGCGCATATTTCGAAGTGCGCCTGCCTGGCGGAGGGTTTTCAGGGGTGTACTTCCCTGTGAGCATGCCGCGCTCAAGCGGACAATACGCGATCATGCGGATTCCCAATTCCTTGCAGCGTGCAAGGATGCCGTTCTTTTCCACTTCGCGACTCAATAAGCTGTAATGGACTTGATTTGACGCCAGTTGAATCCCGTTGCGAGCCAGCGCCGAGTAGGCGGCGAGCATGCGAGCATGACCGAAATTCGATACGCCCACGGTACGGGTATAACCGGCTTTGATACATTCGGTTAGACCATCCATCAACGAGTCTGTGGTCATCACAGGGCTGGGCCAGTGGATCTGATACAGGTCAACGCTTTCGATGCCGATGCGAGCGAGACTCCCCTTCAACGCACGCGGCAACGCGCCTCTGGTAAACCTCCAGGGCCACGGGAAAAACTTCGTCGAGACCAGCACCGGTTGATCCGATTCCCGCAGAAATCGCCCCAACGACCGTTCTGACAAACCATTTCCGTACAATTCAGCTGTATCCACATACTGGATTCCATTGGCAAGCGCAGCTTGGAAAGCCTGGCGAACATCCTCCAAACCATAGCCGCGACCGTATTGCCAGATGGCGCGGTCGCCCCATTGCATCGCGCCGAGTCCCATTTCAATGGCGTGCAAAAACCTCGTTTCACTGCTTACTTCGGTCAATGTTCCTCCGCGGGAATTGCAGGATTGTATCTTAAAATATGAACGACACATAGCCAGCGCGCATAATCCGGGATAAAATTCAACCGAAGATCAAATTTGGAACTGATGGAACGTCAACCTCACCCCCAGCCCCTCTTCGAACGGAGAGGGGGGTTGATGCTCCCTGAGTTCCAGGGAGATGACCGTGTCCACGAATGCCGAATCGCGGGATTTTGAATCCGCCTCTGACCTCAGTGTCAGGTTGGGTTTGTCCTTTTCAAATTTATCCCTCCTGACGCGCGCCCTCACGCACCGTTCCTACGTGAACGAAAACCCAAGTGTTTCACAAGACAATGAACGACTTGAGTTTCTCGGTGACGCTGTGCTAGATTTCATCGTAGGTGCCTGGGCTTACCACCGCTTCCCTGAGATGCGCGAAGGAGATCTGACCAAGATCCGTTCGGCGCTCGTTCGTAATGATCAACTGGCAAAGTTTGCACGAAAAGTGAATCTCGGATCCGCTCTTCGGCTGGGACGCGGCGAACACCTTTCAGGCGGGCATTCACGCGACCAATTGCTCGGGTCCGCCTTCGAAGCGTTGATCGGCGCCATTTATCTGGACGCAGGCTTCGAAGCGGTGGAAGCATTCGTGAATCCGTTGCTGGAAGAAGCGCGTGAATCCATTCTTACAAAAATCCACGACCCGAAGAGTCAATTACAAGAGTGGGCACAGGCACAAAAGATGAGCGCGCCGCATTATCGGACAATCTCTACAACAGGACCTGACCATGCAAAAGAGTTCGAAGTGGAAGTGGAAGTAGGCGGCCGGGTTGTAGGTCGCGGGCGCGGCACTAGCACCCATGCGGCACAACAAGCCGCCGCGCAGGACGCGATCGAAAAATTGGGAATCGGGTAAAAGTAAACACAGAAACAGGTAGACACGAAAACAGGTAAAACCGTAAACACGTAGACAAGTGAAATCGTAAATCCAAAATCGTTAATCGTAAATCGTCAAATGCCTCTTCGTCTCAAATCACTCGAATTGCAGGGATATAAAACATTCGCATCGAAGACCACCTTCGAGTTCGCGGGTGGCATTACCGCAATCGTCGGGCCGAACGGCTCGGGCAAATCGAACATCGCGGACGCGCTCCGCTGGGTGCTGGGCGAACAATCGTACACATTACTGCGCGGCAAAAAAACAGAAGATATGATCTTCAATGGCTCCGAGCACCGCGCCCGTGCTGGGATGGCTTCCGCGCACATCATCTTCGATAACACGAACAACTGGCTGCCTGTGGATTTCACCGAAGTCGGCATGACACGCCGCGCCTACCGCGACGGACACAATGACTACTTGTTGAACAATCAACACGTGCGGCTGCGCGACCTGAACGAACTGCTCGCGGCTTCAGGCTTGGCGGATCGAACCTACACCATTCTCGGTCAGGGTCTTGTGGACGCGTCACTAGCCTTGAAAGCGGAAGATCGTCGCCGCCTGTTTGAGGAGGCGGCAGGCGTTGGCTTGTACCGCATCCGGCGCGAAGAAGCATTGAAGCGACTCGAAAACACAACGCGCAACCTTGAGCGCGTGCTGGATATCATGTCCGAACTGGAGCCGCGCTTGCGTAGCCTCGAGCGGCAGGCAAAGCGCGCCATCGAATACTCACGCGCGCAGGCAGACCTGAAGGTTATTTTACGCGAATGGTATGGGTATCACTGGCATCGCGCACAGCAGGAATTGACGACTGCACGCGAAGCGGTCAAGGTGCAGGAAGCGCGCGTGAACGAAGCGCGCGAGTCGCACCAAATGGCGCAGGAGGAATACAACGCGTTCCGCGAAAAGTTCATCGGCTTGCGTTCGCAACTCAATGCATGGCATCGCGCCTCAGCAGACCTGCATAACCAACGCGAGGAGGTGAGCCGCGAACTCGCAGTGTTGGAAGAACGACGCAGATCACTGCTTGCCGCGCAGACATCCGTGCTCGCCGAACAGGAACGCGCGTCAGACGAGGAAAAGATCGTCCGTGCACGGATCAAAGAAACCGAACAAGAATTTATACGCATCCAAGCGGAACACGAAGAAGCACAACGCCAACTGAACGATGCACAAATCAAACTGCAAAGCGGACAGTCCGACCGCACAGCTCTCGAAGAAAAACTGAACGCCGCCCGCTCACAGATCGAAACATGGACGCGCCAACGCGCCGAATCACAGGCGCGGCTGGATGAATTGACATCACGTCTCGAAAATTTACAAACAAGGTTGACCGCCGCGGACAAGGCGATCGAAACGGCAGAAGCGAACGCGCGAACAACGAGCGAGAAATATGCCAAGGCACGAGAGGAGCGGGAAGGGGCAGAGGCGATCTTAAAGCAAGCGCAAGAGAAAGAAGAAAGAGGAAAAAAAGAAGTTGAACGACTCGATAATGAACGCCGCGTAAAAAACGAACAGCGAGCGAGTCAACTGGCTGAACACACACGATTCAAAACTCAACTCGAAGTGATCGAGCAAGCCGAACAGTCGCTGGCGGGGTTTGCCGAAGGCGCGCGCTTCTTGCTCGAAGCGGCACAACAATTCAAACTTAAGCGCACGCGCGGCGCCTTGAGCGCGGCACTGGATGTCCCTGCCGAGTTGGAAACTGCGATCTCCGCCGCGCTCGGTGACGCGCTCGATGCAATCATGCTCGATGCTGAAGAGATCGAAGACGCATTGCAATTGCTCGAGTCGAACGATTCGGGTCGCGCGGTGTTGCTCCCGCTTGAATCTCATACGCGCGAGCCGCTTGCAAAGCCAAACGACAATTCGTGTTTGGGGGTCGCGTCCGAACTGTTGAATGTAAACGAAGAATTCCGCATGGCGGCTCGCGCCCTGCTTGGACAAACATTGGTTGTCCAAGACCGCGTCAGCGCGCGGCGGTTGATTCAGGATTTACCGACTCATGCACGCGTTGTGACTTTGCGCGGCGAGGTCTTCCGCGGGGACGGTTTGATCATCGCCGGGAAGACCGCTTCTTCCTCCCCATTGAGCAGACCGCGCCAAAAACGCGAGTTGACCGAATCCCTTGCCGCGTTGAGCGCACAGATCAACGCACTGAACAATGAAATGGACTCGCTTTCCGCTCACATCGCTGAAGCGGCACGCGAGTTGAGTCGAACTGAAGATGAATCGCGCAAAGCACGCGTCAACCTGGAAAAAGCACAAGAGTTCGAGAAGCAGGCTGAACTGGAGTCTGAAGCGGCGCGGCGTCAGCTGGAATGGCAGAAGAGTCAGCAAGTCCAATTGAAATCCGAGAGGGATGAAGCGTCATCGTCTCAAGAAAATTTGGGACAATTGTTATCAGAGATCGAGTCGAAATCTTTAGGAAGCCAGGAAGAGATTCGCGTGTTCACCTTGCAATTGAGTGAAACCGATCTGGCGGAGACACAAAATCAAGCGACCTATTGGGGAACGCGCGTCGCGGTGTCTGAACGCGCATTGGAGGATGCGCGTGCAAGGAAAGAGGAAAGAGGGAAGGAAATCGAAAAATACGATGCGCGCCGTGCAGAATTTTCAGCGCGATTAAAGGAAGTGGAAGACACGTTAAATGCGCTGGAAAATGAAAAGGTTTCGTTGCGCGAGCGCGAAGGGAATTTGCAATCGCAGATCGAAGAGTTGCGCGTGAAGATCGACCCCGCTGAAAAAGAATTAGGATCTGCGGAACAAGAGGAGGCACGCCTGCAAGACAGCGAAGCCAACACGCAACGCGGATTTGCAACGAGCGAACGCCTGCTCGGGCAAGTGCAATTGGAATTGATGCGAAAACAGGAGTCGTTGGATAGCTTGCGACAAAGGATCACAGACGATTTCGGTCTCGTGATGTTCGATTACGCGGCAGATGTGGCTGGACCCGTTCCGTTACCTTTTGAAGGCATGGTGGAAGAGTTGCCTGTTGTGACTGAAATATCACCCGACCTCGAAACCCAACTGACACAGAACCGTTCTCGCATGAGGCGGATGGGTCCCATCAACCCCGAGGCGAAACAGGAGTTCGATTCCGAGTCGGAACGATATTCTTTTCTGCGCGCGCAAGTGGATGATCTGCGCAAAGCCGAAGCGGATTTGCGACAAGTCATCGCCGAACTGGACGAGTTGACGAAGCAATCCTTCTCGAAGACATTTGACGCGGTGGATAAACAATTCCGCGCGATGTTCACGCGGTTGTTCGGCGGTGGCTCCGCTCGACTCGCGTTGACTGATCCGGATAATCTCGTTGAAACAGGTATCGAAATCGAGGCGCGTTTGCCGGGCCGGCGCGAGCAGGGGCTGGCACTGCTCTCCGGCGGCGAACGAAGTTTGACCGCGGTAGCACTGGTGTTTGCCCTGCTCAAAGTTTCGCCTACACCCGTCTGTGTGATGGACGAGGTGGACGCGATGCTCGACGAAGCGAACGTCGGCCGCTTCCGCGATCTATTGCTGGAGCTTAGCAAAGAGACGCAATTTATCATCATCACTCACAACCGCAATACCGTGCAAGCTGCAGATGTAATCTACGGAATCACCATGGGGCGCGATTCGGCGAGTCAGGTCATCAGTTTAAGGTTGGACCAGGTGACGGATGAGATGTTGAAGAGAGGGTAATCGAATAATAATCGAGAAAATGAAAATCACCCGACTCATTTGTGAGTCGGGTGATTTTGTTCAAGGATACTGCGGAGAAATCTACGTGCTCGCCCGCAGTTGAATTGCGGGCGAATCCAATTTATTTTTACTGTCCAAATCCTTCCGGCGCCGGTGGAACCCGGTCCCGCCACTCTTCGTGGATCAGGATGGCAGAATCGGTCTTGACCTGTTCGAGCCAGGTACCGAACTCGGTCTCGCGTTTTTGTTCGTATTGGCTGGCGCTTAATGGAATGTCCGCGTGACCCAGAACTTGAATGATGTGATAACCGAACTGGGATTGTACCGGTTCGCCGATCTCGCCAATCTTCTGGCTGAATGCGGCGTTTTCGAACTCGGCAACCATCGCTCCCCTGCCGAACCAACCGAGGTCCCCGCCGGCAACTGCGGATCCGGTGTCTTTCGAATATTCTTTCGCGACTTCGGCAAAATCCTTGCCGCTGATCAACATCGAACGGACGATACCGGAGGTCTGTGCATCTTCCACCAAGATGTGGCGAGCCCACACCTGTTCTTCGGTGCGCGGCGTATCTGCAGTGACCGCATCCAAAACCTTCTGACGGAGCAGATTCGCTTCGTAGATCGAACGAAGTGTCGCCTCGCTGATACCGCTTGTATCGAAATCCGCGATCGCGGTGGCGTACGTATCTTTGAAACCATCAAGCGTGTATGGCGTTGAGGTTGCCGTCGCTGGGAGCGGAACGAACGTCGGCGTGGGAGGTGCCTGAGTAGCCGTGGCGGTCGAAGTCACAGCAGGATTCGGTGTACTCGTCTGCGAAGGCGCGGCGGTCAGAAATTTTGTCGGCGTTGCGGTGGATGGGTACAGCGTCAGCTGCTGGGATGACAGTGTGGGAAAGGTAAACGGAGTCGCTGTAGCAGTTGGCGTTTCTGTACCGTTAGGGAAAAAATTGTAAGCGGCTTGAATTTCCTCCTCCAATTCCTGTTCACTAACCGAGACTCCGAGTTTTTCGGCCTGCTGGCGGATGAGGGTTTCCTCGACGAGAGCATCCAACGCCTGCTGACCGATCAATACGGGTTGCTGAAGGGTGAATAGGATGCTCTGTTGCTGTTGACTGGTATCAATACCGAAATTCTGCTGGAACACAGCCTGATTGTATTGGTTGAGCAAAATGAACCGCTGCATCTGCACGCGTTCCTGCCACTGTTCGGTCGTGATGATCTCGCCATTCACCTCCGCGACAGGCTCTTGAAGTTGCAGGTAATTCAGGTCAAGATAGCCATAACCAATGATCCCCAGGACGAGGGCAATGCTACCAAATACGATCCAGCGAATGAGATTGACCTGCCGCCTCTCGCGCTCGAGCCGGGCGACGTGTTTCTTCGTTGCAGGTCTGGGTGTGGAGCTTTGATTGGACATAAGTGTATTCCGCGGCACGATTTAAGGACGCACGCGTTGATACAACGCGTCATCCCGGATGTGCCAGCTGGTTCAGCGGTTGTCGTCCGTGTGCGTCCCGGTAAAGGGCAGCAGGGCGATATGCCGGGCTTGCTTCACTGCCGCCGCCACCACGCGCTGATGCCTTGCACATGCGCCGGTCTGCCGGCGCGGGCGGATTCTTCCGTCTTCACCGACATATTTTCTGAGCAAATCGGTTTTCTTGTAATCGATCGTTAAAGACTTGTCTGCGCAGAACTGACAAAATTTGGGTTTTGCAAAGAAACGGCGTTCGCCGCGTTCGCCGCCTTCGCCGCCTTCGAACGATCTACGTTGTTCTCTTTCTTCAGCCATTATTATTACTCCAGATTTGATTCACGGAAGAATTTTCTCTCGTGACTTAATTAGAATGGAAATTCATCCTCGAATGTGGATGGCTCGCCTTCGTGAGAATCTCCTTCGGAAGGCGCGTGCGATTGCTGATTGTTATGATCGCGCCGGTCGCCGAGCATGATCATCTCGTTGGCAACGATCTCGACACTCGTATGCTTGACGCCTTCCTTGTCATCCCAACGACGGGTTTGCAAGCGTCCGTCAATATAGACCTGTTTCCCCTTCACAAGATATTGTTTGCAGGTCTCTGCAAGGTTGCCGAAAGCAACAACGTTGAACCATTCGGTTTCGTTGTGTCGCTCACCATCTGTGGAACTCCACGAGCGGCTGACCGCGACTGTGAAAGTGGTCACCGGCTTGCCTGATGGCGTGTAGCGCATTTCAGGGTCGCGCCCCAGGTGACCAATAATCTGAACCTTGCTCAATCCTCGGCTCATATCATCCTCCTAGTTTACAAAGTCGGACCATTCGAGTTTTAACAACACAAGATCAAACAACCACGAGCATGTGACGCATGACAGGCTCAAGGAAGCGAATATTGCGCTCCAGTTCGCCGGTTGCCTTCGGTTCGAGCGTCAGGTTGAGAAGCACATATTGTCCTTCGCGTTGCTTGCGAATGGGATACGCCATTCTACGGCGTCCCCACACATCCACTTTGTCAACCGTCCCACCAGATTCTGTGACCCAGTTCTGGACGCGTTCGACCGCGCCTTTAAAAGCGGTCTCATCCAGTTCGGGCTGGACAATGCAAACCAATTCATATTTACGCATGAGGGATTTCCTCCTTTCCATGGGATTGCTCCCGTTCAAACCGTCGGTCCGCCGGGAGCGGAAAGGCACGTACACTGGGTGCGTACCTGTTTTCGAGCGGGCGGAGTTTATCACAAGTGCGCGGAAATGTGGAGGGTTATAATTCGGAGGTATCAAGTAGACACGTAGACACGGAAACAAGTAAACGAGGAATGGAATGTTCGATCTTCACGATGATGAAATTTTAGAACTCTCGAAAAAGCATGTTTTTTATACGTGGTCGGCGCAGTCGAAGGTCAACCCGATAGCCGTAAAGCACGCGAAGGGCGTATATTTTTGGGACGCTGACGATAAGCGTTATCTTGATTTCAATTCAATGACGATGTGTGTCAATATCGGTCACGGAGACGAGCGTATTATCAAAGCGATGCAGGAGCAGGCTGCAGAACTCCCGTACGCCGCGCCGGGCATGACCACAAAGATTCGCGCACTAGCCGCAAAGACCGTGGCGGAAGTCACTCCGCATCAAGCGCTGACGAAGATCCTGTTCACCCTTGGCGGCGCGGACGCCAATGAAAATGCGATCAAACTCGCACGCGGCTACACGGGTCGGCATAAAATTCTTGCACGCTATCGTTCGTATCACGGCGCGACGGCTGGAGCGATGGCGGCAACCGGCGACCCGCGACGCGTGGCGTGGGAGCCAAATCTTATGACCGGGGTCGTCCATTTTCTCGACCCGTACCGTTATCGTTCCACCTTTCATCGCACCAACCCGGATATTTCAGAGGAAGAGTTCACGCGCGATTATTTGAACCACCTCGAAGAGATCATCCACTACGAGGGACCCGGTTACATCGCCGCCATTTTGATGGAATCGGTGACCGGCACGAACGGAATCATCATCCCGCCGCAAGGATACATGCAAGGCGTGCGTGCGTTGTGCGACAAATACGGCATCGTGATGATCGCTGACGAAGTGATGAGCGGATTCGGCCGCACCGGTAAATGGTTTGCCGTTGAACACTGGGACGTGGTTCCTGACATCATCACCATGGCAAAGGGACTCACCTCCGCGTACGCGCCGCTCGGCGCGGTGGCAATGAAGCCGGAGATCGCCGCCGCGTTCAACGACACTCCGTTCGAGAGCGGATTGACCTACACATCTCATCCCATTTCATTGGCGGCGGCGGTGGCGAACATCCGCGCGATGAAGGAAGATCAAATCGTCCAACGCGCGGCAGGCATGGGTCCGGTCTTGAAGCGAATGTTGAACGATCTCGGCGAGGCACATCCCTCGGTCGGCGATGTCCGTTCGATCGGGCTGTTCGGCATCCTTGAATTGGTGAAAGATAGAAAAACAAAAGAGCCGATGGCACCGTGGAACGAGTCGTCGCCTGCGATGAATGCCTTGAGAAAATACTGTCTTGACCGCGGGTTGTTTCTTTATACACACTGGCATACTGTGTTGATCATTCCTCCGTTGATCATCACCGAAGAACAACTTCGAGAGGGATTTGAAATTCTGGATAAAGCTCTGGAAATCACAGACAAAGAGACGATCACCTGAAATGGAAAATAAACCGACCTTCGACCGCGGATTGATCATCCCGATCCTTTTCGGAATTTTTTCGATCTTCGGGCTGTGCCTTGTGCTTTTGCTTGCAAGGCTTAGTTCATTTCGCGCGGTAACA
>DAOTZF010000168.1:0-8349 GCA_034434415.1 Anaerolineales bacterium
GTCATCAATCGCATGGCGCGGGCTTTGTAAAAGATCAGCACACTGTTGGGCGAAGTCTTTCGTTCGACCCAGTCATACACTTCCATACTGACGGGGTCGAAGGGACCGTTGATCTGCCGTCCATTCCGCACATTGTTATAAGCCGATACGCCCGTTGTAAACAGAAAATAAACGACCATGGCAAGCCAGAAACCACAGACCACACGCCGACCCGTCACCTGATATTTTTCAGAAAGTCTTCCCACGACGAATTTCATTCCCTGAAACGCAAAATAGATGAAGATGGGCAGAAGTGGGAAGATGTAACGCGATCCCTGCCAGTAGGGATAGGTGATGTGGACGAGCATCCACACGGCGAAGAAAAGGATGAAATACAACTCGTCCCTGCGGCGAATCCATGCGCCGAACAGGGCAAAGACCAACACAACATAATACAGATACTGGTATGCCCACGGGTCGCTTCCAAAGAATCCGCCGAACACTTTGAAGTATGCGCCGATAAATCCTCTCACGAGATCAACCGTCAGGTTTTTGTATTGCGAGAGATATGATTCGCCCCCGCCGGGGAAGATGAGCGCGTTGGCGATCCACAACAGTGCGAACGCGGCACACACGATAAACGAATTCAAAACGATGCGTTTGGCGGTGTCCCACTCTCTGCGGTGAGCCAGTAATTTGAAAAATTCAACCACAAGGAAACATCCCAGCAGAAGCAGCCCCGTGGCGCGTAAAAATGTTGTGAAGAAAATCGCCGCTCCGATGAACGCGTAATGCCACCAATCCCGTTTTCCTTCCCGTGTCACTAGATACAATGTCAGCGTGGAAAAAAACAAGAACGGAATATCAGACAGAATGTAATCGAGAAATTCGATCAGCATGGGGTTGAAGGCGAACAAGGAAACGAAGAGCAGGCTCTCGGTCCGTGTGAAGCGGGAGGAAGCGAATAGATACAGAATGAACAAGAATCCCCCGTAAAAGATCAACCCGGGAATCTTCAGCGTCATTGGGCTGATTCCGTTCCATGCGTAGAATGGGGTCAATATCAATGGGTACCCCCATGGATAGGCGAGTGGTCCGAGATGTGATGTGGATTGATAGTTTGTGAAATCGCTGATCGCTATGAATTCATCCAGTGAGCTTTCCGCAATACTTTTCGCCTGCAAAACATACCACGCCCAATCGTCGCCCCATTCATGTCCTCTTCGCAATGTGCCTGCGCCGATCAATATCGAAAGAAAAATAATCAGCAGCAACGGATATAACCATTTTTTCATGTGCTTATTTTACTCTCGATATTTGTATAGACAAATAATCATCCTTCTGATTTCAAAGGGATGATTATTGATTTCGCTTCAGATCCAATTGAGGCTTGGTTCAATTTCCAAATTTTTCCGCTACCCTTCGGCTAATCGTTGTCCGTCGACTTGATTCATTTGTTCGAACCTTGGCTTCATCTTGAAAATGATCCACACACTGATCACAGCAAAGATAGCCACGAGACCTTCTGCTTGTAAGATTCCAACGGACTGGCCAACAAATACAGCGACCGCATCCACGATGGCGTGCCATAACAATGCCAGCCAAAACCATATGGCTTGTTTCTTTGCAAGTCCATACAGCACCATGACAGACAAACTTACATGCAAACAGATCGCAAAGACCCGTTCGAAGAATCCCAGCAATGCCATCAATGGCTGTGCAGACCAGAACGCTTCCACTTGTTGTTTCGCCAATTCGAGTTGCTCAGGCGGGATACTCGGCACGGTGGATAAATCCACATTTCTATACGCGATCATGTTTGCGAGTGTGAGCGCAACAGAGATACCAACCAGGAGCGCCTCGGTCCCGCCGTGACCCAAACCGACCAGTACACCTTCCTTCCATGAGCGCGATCTCTTCAAAATGAATTTGAACAGAACGTAACGCGCGGTTTCCTCAAAGATACCCGCCAGCAGACCGAGAATAATGGCCGTAACCAGCAGTGAAGAGCTTTGAAGGAAACTGTTTAATCCCAGCACGAGTGGGATGTGCAGGATCTGTGAGGCAATAAAAGTTAAACCGCCTGCAAGCACGAGTTTCCACGAAAGGGCAAACTTGCGCGTGAAGATGATCCATAAAAGAATGGGCAATAGAATCATGCCCAGAAAACTTGCACTATATGCAGCGATAAGCATGGCATTCTCCTTGGTATTTTTATTGTGAAGGCATCGAACGCATCCGCCGCGTGCGTTCGGTCAGCGGACGTTTGGCGACCATGGTGATCTTGCCGCTGTTTTCCGGCGTGAACACGTTGATGGCTTCCCAACCTTCCGAACCCCATTCATCGAGTGTTTCCTGGATGAGCTCGTCCTTGGTGCCGAAAATACTGCCGATGGTCTGGACGCGATATTCCCAAAGTTTGATTTCGTCGGTCATGTGAACTCCGTTTCACGTGAAACGGAGCAGGGGAGACCTGCTCCGTTTTGACTTAGGCTTTTATCTCCCGCTGGTACTGCACGTAGGAGTACACAACGAGGAAGAGCGTAGAACCGATCAGCGGAACAAAGAGCATCCAGAAGGCGGTCATACCGCCGAAGAACCCGCCGATGAATGCCAGCACGCCGGATGCCATGAACAGGACCGCTCCGAGTCGATGTGTCTTCTCCCATACCGTGTCGCTGGAAAGCGTCCACGGGGTGCGGATGCCGATGAAGAAGTTGCGTTTTGCCCTGCGGAGCATGAACCCGATGAAGATGAACAGCAAGCCCATGGCGGGAAGCAACATCGTGCTGAGTCTGAAACCGGTGTAGCCGAGGCTCCATGCCAGCGTCAGCCCGTGGACGTAGAGCATGAAGACGACGAACAGCACGATGAACAGGTTGAACGACTCGCGGAACTCGGCGATGTTCGCTCTATTCGGGTCAATGTTCGGGATGATCAGAAAGAGCAGGAACAATCCAAGCGAGACCAGCGGCATCAGGAACACGCCCCAGAATTTGGGCATGTAGCCGTCCACTTCGTCGTTGACGTTCCAATGTGACGCCATTGGGTCAGGCAGTTGGTTCCAGAGCAGGAGCCCTGCGGCTACAGCCAGGATGATCATCGTCAGAACAATGATAGTTGTGAGTTTGGTTGACATTCTTTTTCCTTTCGTGAGCAAGATATTGGCTCGATTTACTTGTTTTCCTTCGGTAAATTATTCTGCGCTAGTGAGACCATACCGCTCAAGCCACCGAGATTCATCGTATCGACCGCTGAACTGGGCACGATCACGAGGGCACCTTTCTCTTTCAAGCCTTCAAAGAGCATGTTCATGGCTCGTAGATGCAGGGCTGTTGGGTTTTGCACGTAGGCTTTTGACGCCTCGGCAAACGATTCGGCGATCTGTTTCTCCGATTCGCCGAGGATGACACGGGCTTGTCGTTCGCGCTCCGCCTGTGCCTGGCGCGACATCGTATCTTCCAAATCCTGCGGTATGACAATATCACGGATCTCTACAGATTGCACGGTCACACCCCAGGGAGTGGTACGTTCATCAATAACCTGTTGCAGTTCCTTGTCCAGTACACTGCGCCCAACGAGAATATCTGCGAGCATCATCCGCCCGATAATGTCACGGAGAGCTGTTTGTGCCGCCCAGTCTACTGCGGCTTCGTAATTTTTAACTTCGAGCGCTGCTTTTTCCGCGTCCCACACAACCCAGAACAAAACAGCATCCACATCCACGGGCACAGTATCTTTCGTCAGTGTTTTCTGTGCGGCAAACGGTGTGACCATCACGCGGTGGTCGATCCAGGTCGGCAGCGTATCAATGATCGGGACGATCCAAAACGCGCCGGGTCCTTTCAACCCGTGAAATTTTCCAAGTCGCAAGACGACAGCTTTTTCCCATTGCGACGCGACCTTCAACGCGAACAAGATATATGTGCCGATCAACGTCCAGCCAAATACCCATGCGCCAAGCACGCCATCATTGATCTTTCCGTCGCCGAGGACGGCACCGAGTACCGCCACGAACAGAATCACACCGAACAATGTACCTGCGATCGCAGGGATATGCGGGTCTGCCTTCTGCGGCTTGTTTTTCTGACTGGTGCTTTTCATAAATTTCGTATCCATTTCATCTCCTTTTGTTATTCGTCTGACTCTTTTTTCGCTTCGTTCCACTCTTTGAGCTGGTCGCTAACCGTTTGGCGGATCTCACTCTTCGAGAAATCGAGCCTCAACGCCTCGCCGATGTATCGTTGCGTCAACGCCTCGAGCGATTCCCTACGCAGACGTTCCGTCACTTTCGGCGGAGGAATTTCGGTGATGTATGTACCGCGTCCTTGTTGCGTTGAGATGATGCGCGCCTCATCCAGGATGCGATATGCGCGCGCCACCGTGTTGAAGTTGACGCGCAATTCTTCTGCCAGCGCACGCACGGTCGGTAGTTGGTCGTCAGGCTTGAGCATTCCACTTGCAACTTGCGTCTGCACTTGATTGACGATCTGGGTGTAGATCGGCAAGCCTGAGCGAAAGTCTATCTGGAGGGTTAGTTTCTTGTTCACCATAATTGTACTAATTGTATCATTGTCATAATTGTATGCAATCAGCGAGTTTTGTCAAGAGGCAAGATTCCCCTCTCGTTTGGGGGATGGGTGAGGGAGAAACACTAACGCTGAGAAAAATTTTGACAAAGGAGAATCAGCCGTCCCCTGCGCGTGAGGCGTTTTGCCCTGCGTGGTAGAATCCGATTAAGTAAATTAAGTCATCGCGTGGACAGAAAACCATGCGCAGGAAATCCAAGGAGTAAAAATGCAAGTGAAGACTGGCACATGGACGGAGAAAAAGGGGCTGGCGCAGATGCTCAAGGGCGGCGTGATCATGGATGTGGTGACCGCGGAACATGCGAAGATCGCGGAAGACGCGGGCGCGTGCGCGGTGATGGCGCTCGAGCGTGTGCCTGCGGATATTCGCGCAAACGGCGGCGTGGCGCGCATGAGCGACCCCGAATTGATCCTGAAGATCATCGATTCGGTTTCGATTCCCGTGATGGCGAAATGCCGCATCGGGCATTTTGTGGAAGCGCAGATTCTCGAATCGCTCGGCGTGGATTACATCGATGAATCGGAAGTGCTGACGCCTGCCGATGAAGAGCATCACATTTTGAAGCATAACTTCAAAGTTCCGTTCGTATGCGGATGCCGCAATATCGGCGAAGCGTTGAGGCGCATCGGCGAAGGCGCGGCGATGATTCGCACGAAAGGCGAAGCAGGGACAGGCGATGTGGTTGAGGCGGTTCGTCACGCGCGTTCGGTCATCGGTTCGATCCGCCAGTTGCAAACGATGGGCGATGAAGAGTTGATGAAGTTCGCAAAAGATAACGGCGCGCCGTATGAACTTGTGAAGGAGACAAAAGAACTTGGGCGCATGCCCGTTGTCAATTTTGCCGCGGGCGGAGTTGCGACTCCTGCCGATGCTGCGTTGATGATGCAACTCGGCGTGGACGGCGTGTTTGTCGGCTCGGGTATTTTCAAGAGCGGTGATCCCGCGAAACGCGCCGCGGCAATCGTCAAAGCGGTGACGCATTATCAGGATGCATCCATTCTCGCAGAGGTGAGCAAGAATCTCGGCGAGCCGATGGTTGGGCGGAATGTGTCGCAGATGCCCGAGGCAGAAAGACTCGCAGGACGCGGCTGGTAATTATCGGTAGTAGAGCGCAATATATTGCGCTCTACTAACAACATTTATGAAAATTGGTGTGCTCGCTCTTCAAGGCGACTTCGCGGAACATATCGCGATGCTCAAGCGGTTGAACGTTGAAACAGCCGAAGTGCGCCTGCCCGATCACCTTAAGGGATTGGATGGTCTCATCATCCCTGGCGGCGAGTCTACGACGATCGGGAAACTCGCGGTGGCATATAACCTGATGGACTCGTTGAAGCTCTTCGGTCAACGCCGCGCGATCTGGGGAACATGTGCGGGTGCGATCTTTCTTTCCAAAGATATCGGGCGCGACCAGCCGTTGCTCGGTCTCATGGATATCAAAGTGCAACGCAACGCGTTCGGTCGCCAGATCGATTCGTTTGAAACGGATCTGGATATTCCCGAACTTAAACAAGCCACGGGCACGAAGGAAGATTATCATGCGGTCTTTATCCGCGCGCCGATCATCGAATCGGTCAGCGGAAATGCGAAAGTGCTTGCTACTGTTTCAGATGGAAGGATCGTTGCCGCCCAACAGGGACATCTCCTTGCTACATCGTTCCACCCCGAACTGACGAACGACACGCGTTTTCATAAATATTTTTTGACTCTGGTTGATTAATCGGTTACAAGTTGGCAGGTTAGAAAGTTGAAATGTTAAACCTGCAGACCTTCAATTTGTAACTTACAACTCAATATGTCCATTCGCCCTCTTGCTCTTTTAGATCTACCGTACATCTATCGCTTCCGCGATGAGGCGATCGGATTAGATACCGCGCGTACATTGACGCGCGGCAACCCGCTTGGCGCGGGGAGATTGCTTGCTTATATGAATCCTGCGCGGCACGTTTACGGCGCGATTGCAAACGGTGAACATGATTCTGTGTTGGGTGGAATCATCCATTCGAGCGACGACGCGTACGCAAAACTCCTGTATCTGGCTCCTGTGTCGAATCTCGGTCACCCTGAGTTGCCTGCATTGATCGAGAATTTATCCGCGCAGGCAGGTGCGTGGGGCGCGTTCCATGTGCTTGCTGAAGTGGATGAACTGAGCGACGCGTTCGTGCCGTTGCGGAAATCGGGATTCTCCGTCTACGCGTGGCAGAGGATGTGGGATGTGTCGGAAGTTGCCAGGGCAGGCTCGGGATCCGAGTGGATGCGTGTGAAGTCGGTGGATTTGCACGCTATTCAGAGTCTTTATCATCAGATCGTACCGCCGCTGTTACAGCCTGTCGAACTCCAGCCGAGGACTCCGCTCGGATGGATGAGCAACGACGGACCGAAATGTTATGTGAGCGCGACGCATGGCATGTATGGAATTGTGCTTACGCCATTGATTCATCCCGAAGCAAACGATGTGAGCGCGAAACTTGCCTCATTGATCGGCAACCTGCCCGATCGCCGCAACCGACCTGTGTATGTCTGTGTCCGTTCGTATCAGGCATGGCTTGAACCTGTGCTTGCAGATTTAGGCGCAAAGGCGGGCGGGCGTCAGGCAGTGATGGTGAAACATCTCGCGCGGCTGGTGAAGGAGGGTGTGCCTGCATCCGCTGTGCCTTCGGGAGTGAGTGTTCAACCTTCACGGGTGAGTCGCGTGGAGGGGAAGAAATCATGATATGTGGGTCCGGGAATTTCTCTGATGTGGAAAGCATACTTCTCGCATGAATGATTCGAAGGAAAAGGTAATTTATAAGAGAGGCTTTTATAATTATCTTGATGTGACATTTATTCTTATTATGGGCTGGGTTGCCATCCAGGCATTTGAAAAGAATATTATTCTTGCTGTTTTCATGGCATGCCTTGCACTGGCGTATTTACGCGATTGGCTGTTTAAAGTTCAATCGATTACTCTCTATGAAGATCGTATCCAGGAAGTGCGACCGTTTTCCACCAGAGAATTTAGGGCTTCTGAGGTAGAGAAAATAGAAGTGAATCGCTATCTCTTAAGTACGGGGATACGCCGAAGCTATCATAATTATCTTGAAGTTCAATCAAAGAGCGGTGCTGTTATTTCTGTAGAATACACAATCACCAAGAATCGCGACATTCATAAAACTCTATTACGATGGCATGAAAAGTACAAATAATCTGAAGCAAGGTGTAGATAATTGCATTTAATCTAATACGCGGGGACAATCCAATCCTCGTATAATAGACTTGAAACGTGGAACTTTACACCTGAATCGGAAAAAGGCAGGCAACTTTCCCATGCTGAAATTCGTTTAACCTCCTGTAAGCCGTTGACGTGACGACCCTCACGGCGCAAGTACATCTTTCCTCTTTCGTCTTTAAATAACAACCATCTACTTGTCACGAAACAAAACCTGAAACTTGAAACATGACACCTGAGACTTAAACCATGACCCAACTCAAAATCACAGACGACCTCGACGCCCTGCTTGACGTGCTCCCCTCGGATATTCGTCACGCGGTCGAAGAGGCAAACAATAGCGACCTGCTCCTCGAAATCATCCTCGACCTCGGGCGGGTTCCCACCGCGCGCTTTGTGGAGAATGAGATCGTTTTGAGCAACAAGGAACTCACACGCGCGGAACTCGATCACGTGGTGGAACGCGTCGGCAATTTCGATGCGGACAACCGCGCGGGCATCGAACGGACTCTCCATCGTATCTCCGCGATTCGCAATCGCCGCGGCGCAGTGGTGGGACTCACTCTCCGCGT
>DAOTZF010000169.1:0-22319 GCA_034434415.1 Anaerolineales bacterium
GGCGTCCACGGGCGAGACAAGTGTGGGCGGCACGAGTGCCGTGCGGAAGTAGCGGCTGGTTGACCAGTTGCCCATTTCACCCAAGGTGTTGACAGCGCGCACTCTCCAGTAGAACTTGGTGTTGGAGGCGAACGGGTTGGTCGCTTGGAACTGCACGATGGCAATGTCGGTGATGGAGATGTCATCCAGTTCGGGCGAGGAGAAGTCGGCGTTATCATCCACCTGCAGTTGGTAGTGCTGGAAGGTTGTACCCACAGGCAAGGTCACCTTACTCCACTTGAACAACGGCAGATAGTTCGTGATTAGCGCATTATTCGCAGGCAGGCTCGGATTGGGCGTGCTCGGTGAATTTGCGCTCTCGAATGATCGAATCTCCGACCAGCCGCTGGGTCCGTTTGCACCATTCGTTCGCACCCGCCAAAACAGGATGATATTCTTCACCAAGTCGGCGGTGGGGGTGTAGTTCGAGGCTGTCGGATTGCCCGTGTGGACGATCTGTGTGAAGGTGTTGTTCTTCGAGATCTGGAGGGTGTAATTTTTGATCGTTGCCGACCCGCTCGGTACATCCCAATCGAAATTCGGACGTGGACTGAGCGCTTCGTAACCATTGTCGGGCGAGACCAGCGCTGGCGCATCCACCAATGTGCGGATATATCTCACCACCGACCAGTTGCTCACTTCATTAACTGTGTTCACCGCCCGCACTCTCCAATAGAACTTGGTATTGTGTGCCAATGGAGTGGCGGTCTGGAACTGCACTGTCAACCGATCAGTGACGGAGGTGTCGTCAATCACAGGTGAGGAGAAGTCGGGGTTATCGTCCACTTGCAACTGGTAATGCCGGAAGGTTGTGCCTATTGGCAGGGTCACCGCCTTCCACTTGAACAACGGAATGTAATCCTTATTCAGCGCATTGTTGGCAGGCAACACCAGGGTGGGCAAGGAAGGAGGGTTCGCACTCTCGAACGAACGCACAGGTGAGTAAGGGCTCCAGAGCGTGCCTGTTTTGGCTCGCACCCGCCAATAGAGCGTCAGGTTCTTGGGCAGGTCAGCAGTGGGTGTATAGACGGACACCGTCTTGACCGTCACGTTCAACACTATCTGCGTGAAGGTGGCATTCTTCGACACCTGCAACCCGTATTGACTCGCACCTGGAATATCAGACCAGTCAAATTGAGGACGATTGCTTAAGACTGCCTCGACATCGAGTGGAGCAATCAGAGCAGGAACAACCTTTGCAATGATATACGTTTCGCCGTTTGTATAATTACCATTCCCAAGGCCGGTACCACCTAACCGGTTCCCATAAATATCAGTAATGGTATCGTTATCAATCAAATCTAGTTGGATAGTCCCATCCCCTGTGCCGGTATTCACCAGCACATTCCGCACATCCCCGGTGCCCGAGACTCCGCTTATGGACGCACTACTTACACCTGTTGTTATCAGGACAAAATCGGAAGCACTCACCGTTAAAACATCTTCCGAGAAGGTCACGGTGAAATTCACACTATTTGCGCCGGTGGGGTTGACATCTGCCCGTTCAATCGAGAGAATGGACGGAGGAACTATCTCAATAGCAATGATGAAGTTCCCAGCCGAAGCACCGCTGAGACTGTTGTAATTGGTGGTGTCCGTTGGGACAAAATCGGCCGTCACCGCGTACGTGCCGGCATTCGTCTGCGTTGCCGCTCCGCCGATCAACACGTTACTAATTACACCTGCAACTGAAGCAGATACATCGGCAGACTGAGGTGATCCGTTGTACAGCACCGGTGAATTCGTTATGGAAAGCGTGGGGGTAGCTTTATTTACAGTGAGCGTTGCATCTACATACGCAAAAATATACTCATCATCTGCACCGCCTGAGCAGGTAATCGGATATGTGCCAACACTGGTATGCTCGCCAACTACACTGCAGGTCGGGGCCGTATCGATCGCAGATTCTGTATCCCCACCAAAGAATCCGCTATATTGAAAGGTAAAGGCGGGGTCTGCTTCACCATATGATTTTGTCTTGGAAATGGCTGTCACGGTCAGAAGCTTTGCCTCAAAAGCGCCAATATCGCAAGCGCTTCCTTGGGGCCGAGTCACACCGCGCTGGTCTGTGGATGCACAGGAAGCATTGATACCTCCTGCATTTCTAGCAGAACTACCTGAACCTACGGGAATCGTAACAGTGTTACCACCTTGATCTGCCAAGACGCCCAAGACAGGATCCGTGCTGATTATGTTGGTGCAAGTGGCAAGCGCAGGGCATCCGCCCTCAACCACACTGTCGGTAATGGTTGCTCCATTCCCTGCATCATTAACAACCTCCTCGCTACCGTTATTCCAAAGGACAGTGTTATTGACAAGGGCGTTACTCGGATCAATACCATCCGCATAACTGTTCCGTATTGCAGCTCCCGTCCCTGCCGGGGCTGTATTTCCGGTGAGAGTAACATTGTTCAAGACTGGATTGCTTCCTTCATTCAGAACCGCGCCACCTCGCACATCGGCACTGTTCCCGCTAAAGGTGACATTCGTAATGGTTGGATGGCTTTTGTAGTTGTACAATCCACCGCCACCCACGGCTTGATTATTGCTGAAAGTTACATTTGTGAGCGATGGCGCGACAGTATACAGCAATGTATCATAATTGGCACTGTGCATGCCGCCTCCCAGGCTTGAGCCTGTCAGAGTTTTATTGCCGGTGAATGTGACGTCCAACAATACCGGATTACCATTGGCATTGTACATGCCACCGCCAAGTTGTGCACTTGTGTTATTAGAGAAAGTAACACTCGTCAAAGTTGGGTTGCCGAGCTTGGTGTATATACCGCCCCCAAACCCAGCAATGGCTTTATTATTCGAGATTGTGACATTGGTGATAGAGGCATGGCAGGTGTCCAAATATAAGCCTCCTCCATGCGTGCTAGAGTTGTTCCCATCCACAATAAGGTCTGTAATCGTCACAATGGAAGTAAAGGCATACACGCCGCTTCCATTGCCACCGAGATTGTTCGTGACGATCAGATTGCTCAAATGGAGATTGCCGCTCGTATTGGAAACGTATATACCTCCGCCAAAGTTCTGCGTTCCATTCGCGTTACCATTTTGAATCGTAAATCCATCCAGGCGCGTAACGGAGGTGATAATAGCGGTGGCAGCCACCACGTGATAAGCGTTATCGGAAGTTAAACCAACCGTGCCAATATCGCCGTCGAGAATTGTCATGTTCGTATCCGGGTCACGCTGGCTTAATTCGGTTTCAGTACCGTTGAACCCCCCGTAAACCGATACGCCATTTTTTAAGATGAAGGTACTGTCCCGACTATCGTTGGTTTGACCTGCCCCCTCATCGGGATAATATGTACCAGCCGCGACCCAAATCTGATCCGGGCTAGTCGCAATTGCAAACGCGTCCTGAAGGGTCGTGAAAGCTGTCGCCCATGAACAACCGTCTGCACCACTCCCGGACGGATTTACGTAGATAATATGCTCTGGCGCACATGCAGCTTGTACAGTCTGCACCCCTGAAAATGGAATAACTAGCAGGGTAAATGCTACAAGAAAGGCAACCAGCGGTGAAAATAATGATTTCATGTTTCTTCTCCAAAGATAATGGTACACGGTCGCAGAGCCACTGTCTACAGGACGCCTCTTTGGTAGAAAAGTAACAAGTGACCATCACAAGAATGTTACAGGTATAAACTCAGCTAGTTACAGGGTTCTTTGGCACAACGCCCGAACCCAAGCAAACAAACTACGAGTCCATCTGGTGGGATGGACTCGTAGTATCCAGCATTCAACGTTGAAGCGCGAAATGGACTAGGGTTGATTTGTTAGAGTTGGCGAAGGCGTTGGACTTACGAGCTGTGTTATTACTGGCACGAGAGTTGGAAGTGTGGGCACAGGGGATGAGCCAAGGGCAAAATGAATCACAGCAAAATCTACTTTGGCGTCCCCGTTGGCGTTGTTGGAGCGCAACTGAACACGAAGTTCTCCTTGAGGTGAAATGTATCGTCTGAAATTGGGCAACATAAAGACGTGACTTCTCCATTCAATATCACTGGAAACTTTGGTCTCTCCAAGTTTGATCCATTTCTTTGCCTTCCAATCATAGATGGAGATTATCCACTTCTGGGCGGAGGGTGCGGGGGCTTTGTAGTTTACTTCCAATGCCATGCCTGAAAGCTGTTTGACGGTGAAATTACCAGGCAACACATATACCACATAGCCATTGTACAGACTATTTGGCGTCTGGAAGTTGATATACGACGCGGGATCATCTGCTGTTCCCTTTTGTTGGAGCAAGCCGAGGCTTTGTAGAGACCCGGAGATTGTTCCCTTGGCGGTTTTTATATCAACAGGTAGGAGCATGTTTCCTGAAGAATTAGGCAGGGGAGGAAGCGTATTCGTTGGGCTAATCGGAGTCGGTGTAACTGTGAACGTGGATGTGTTTACCGGCGTGTTTGTCAGCGAAATCGTTGGGGTAGGGGTAAATGTAAATTGGGCAGTGGATGTCGCGGTGAACTCCGGGGAAAGCGTCGTTGTAGATGTAAAGCTGGCCGTAGGCGAAAATGAAGGGTCCAGTGTGAGAGTCGTTGTTGCCGTTTCCAGAGTAGGCACTATCGATGTTTCTGTAGGTGTCTCCGACATGGTCGCGACCGCGGTAACCGTGGGTGTGGAGGTAGGTACATTAGTCGTATTAGGCGCCTCGGCGCGGGCAATTACTTCAACTTCACCAAGCGCTGCAGCATTTCCATTCACTGAATTGAACTGAATTCGGATCGTTCTAACAACCACCTCATTGAAAGTTACATTGGTGCCTTTATCAGTGAGGGATCCGGAACTTTTACTGGCGACCTCTTGTGTGCCGGCAGCGTCGCTAAACAAACGCACAGTCGTATCCAGCACTTTGACCGAGGAATCTCCACTGGCAGGGTTATACAAACGAACCGTACGAACTGTGACAGGCACCGGGAATGTCAGTTGCACCCATTGTGTGTTGGGATTGCCTTGTGCGCTTGCCCAAAATTTCTTTGTGCCTTTCGGCACACTCATCGAAACCCTGCGATCGGTAATCCCCTGAACTGAACCAGCACCCGTGGAGGAAACAGTGACTGTTGCGCCTGTGGCAAGGTTTGTCCATTGAGCATCGGCAGGGTTTGCCGGAACTGAAATCATCGTATGCCCTGCGTGACATCCCACACAAGTCGAAACCTGACCCGGTCGTCCGAAGTTTTCTCCTGCCACATGCGCGGCACCTCCGGACTCGAAGGAATACACGTTGCTTCCGGTAAGCGGAACATCGTAACCGGGCTGGGCGGAACGGATTTGTTCAAAGAGAGGTACGTTTGCAGGAGGACGTGCGGTCACTGAACCATCCGGGTTGATCACAACTTCCTCCAGAAGGATGGGCCAATCGAAGGCTTCGATGGAACCGGTCTGTTGCCAACGTTGATGATCAACGAAGAACCGAATGGTATTTGCAGAACCAACAGGCGGAGCATTAATGATGTCAACATCGACCGGTGCATTGAAGTACACATTCAGTGCTTGAAACGTAAATCTGCCATCCGTATCATACGGTCCCTGCTCAAGAGGTGGAAGCAGGCTGGGAGTTTGTGTGATCTTATCCGAAATTTTCGGCGGTACGGGCCTCGAACGAATCACCCGCGCGCGAAGTTCGGTTGTGCCGGGGTTATCGTAGATTTTTGTCAAGCCGCTACCATCTGCATTCATGACATAGAGTCCATAATCCTGTTTTGCATCCTGCGCCCAGGAGAAAATCACGCGACCGTCCGGCAATACTTCCGGCTCACCTGCATAATTACCAACATACACGCCGTATGAATTCGGATTGGTTTTCACAAATTGCTGAACGCTCTCATCACGCGTCGTAATCCCAATGATGGAAGTGTACCCATGAGGTCCTCGTTCATACCGCCGGATACCGCCATAGCCAGCCGCTTCAGTACCATTCGCCATTGGAAAGAAATTGGCATAAAACGAACCGTCCGGTGCAAACGAACCACCATAGGCGTGATTAACCAGAGTCCCGTAGAACGTGGTATTGGAGCGCCCGGCGAATTGCACTAATCCCGTACCATCAGGGTTGATGCTGGCTAAATGCCATGAGTTCCGTTCCATATTGAATTTACCCCCCGGCTCGAAACACTGCGTACCAGATTTGTTGATCGCGCACAAGCCATCTTTCATAATATATCCACCTCGCGGATCGGAAATGGTTCCCATATCGTCTGTAGCCACGCGCAGATTTCGCCACCAGCGCGAGTATACGATCTTTCCCGTAAGTGGGTCGACCACCGGACGATCAGCTCCATTTCTCTCGGATGTGATGCGGTGAAGCCCAGTACCATCCGCGTTGACCACGTAAAGATTGGAGGTGCGCGCCGCCCCATACATGCCAAAGGAGGGCCAGCGTGTGGACGAGAAGACGATACGTCCATCCGGTAGCCAAGCGGGGTCGGTATCATCGTATCGAGAAAATTGATTTGCCAACCCCTTGAATTGAGACAAGTTGACGTTCTGATCCGAGAATGTCAATTGCCTGAGTCCACTCCCGTCCACGTTGATCACGTACAAGCGCCAAGCACCGGGATTGGTCATCTCTCCGTTTGAATATGAACCGGATGGAATGCCCGCAAACACAATCCGTTTTCCATCATAGGAAACATCGGGTGCATTGACGTCGATCAGGTTCAGAGATGCCGTATTCGGTTTAGACCCATCTACCAAAATTCGAAGCGTGCCATTCGCCTCACGCACAATCAACTTTCCAGGTGCGGCAACCTGAAAACGGCTATAAGGCATAACGCCTGGCATGGAACCGCCTTCGTGATAATAGACGCTTCCTTTGGTTGGGATTTGTCGGGAAACGAAAACGAATGCGTAATTAACCGATTGTTCGCTCAGGCTGGCGCTTACCGATGAGGCACGCCCTAGGCCGGATGTGACAAGCAGCACGAGGAGTACGCTGAAATTCAAAATCTTCTTTGTAATCTGCGATGTAAGAGTAAACATGTAACCTCCTGGAATTGAATGTTACTTAGAGCAATAACATTCGTACGGGGTAGAGTGCCATTAGGTTACCTGTTCTTATCGCATTGCGAAATACAAAATAAGGAAAAGTTACAAACATTTTTGTTAAACAAAGCCAAACGAAAGTACTGGAAATACCCGGGTACTATGAGTCCATTCTTGAATCAACTAACAAACGTGAAAGGTGGAATAATATCGTATCCCCCAATGATTATTAACAAAGATTTAACTTTGATTCAGAACCGACTTACAGCGAACGGAGCGATGTTCATTTCGGTCTTTTCATCCAGTGCTAATTGCGAAATCAACCTCCCTGTAACCGGCCCGAGCGACATGCCGAGCATGGCATGACCTGCGGCAACGATCAAGTTCTGGAATCTTTTCACGCGTGAAATAATCGGCAAACCATCCGGGGTGCAAGGGCGCAACCCACGCCAGATCTCGATCACTTTCGATTCTTCCAACCCGGGTAAATATTCAGCAGACGATTTCTGCATGGCGCGCACGCGGCGGGAATTGAAAGAAAAATCCATGCCAGCGAGTTCAAGCGTCCCTGCGATTCGAAGCGAATTTCCCAGCGGATTAATCACCACACGCGCCTCAGAAAACAACAAGGGTAGTTGCGGTGTCACTGCCGGATTTTCCAACGTTACACTGTATCCTTTGGCAGGCTGAATTGGAATTCGCAAATTCAATGATCGCGCCACGTCCGGCGACCATGAACCACCCGCAAGGATAATTTGATTCGGATGAAATTCTCCCCGCGTGGTGTGGACTTTTGTGATCCTTCCGTTTGCGGATTCAAACCCCATCGCCTCTGTCTTCGTGTGAATTTGTACACCCAATTCTATCGCCTTTTCTGCCAATCCAACGACGAACCGATGCGGGTCGAGGCGCCCATCGCGTGGATAATACACGCCCCCAGCGATCTTCGGCGACAATGCGGGTTCGAGTTCCAATGCTTCTTCGCGGTTGACGATGCTCACGGGAATCTTGAAATGTTCGAAAAGGTGAGTCTCGCGTCTCTCTTTTTCAAGCGTTTCGTTCGATAAACACACTAGCAATGACCCCTTGCCTTCAAAACCAAAATCAAAGCCTGCATTCTTTGCAAGTTCTTCGTATAACGCGCGGCTTGCAAATAACAGGTCGCGCAAAACCGGCAGCGATTTCATCATTTGCGCTTCCCGGCTGGCAATGACAAATCGCGTCAACCAGCGGATCAATTCAAGATCCATGCGCGGCTTGATGTAAAACGGACTCTCCGAGTCGAACAACCAGCGCAAGCCATTTCCCAACGCGCCCGGCGATGCAAGCGGCACCGCATGGCTTGGCACAATTAACCCGCCATTGCCATACGAACACCCGGAGGCAATTTCATCTTTTTCGATCAATGTGACTTGAGCGCCCTTTTGTACAAGGAAGTACGCCGAGCATACACCGATCACTCCCCCGCCAATAATAAGGATTTCTGGTCTGGAGTTCATACAGAAATTATAGCAAACAAAAGAGTCGGGCAAAACCATCGCCTGACTCTTTCTCTCTACTTGTTTACCTGTTTCCGTGTTTACCTACTTTACGGCTTCTCCAACCCATGCTCATTCAAAAACTTTTCATCTCCCAATATATCCTTCGTCGCGCCATCAGCCACGATAAGACCTTCATCCATCACAATCGTGCGCGGAAATAATTCTTCCACCAGCCTCATATCATGCGTGGAGACCAGCATTGTGATCGGCAGTTCGCGCAACAAGTTGATCAACGTCCGTCGCGCGCGCGGGTCGAGTCCTGCTGAGGGCTCGTCTAAAATCAAAATGCTGGGGTTCATCGAAAGCACAGTTGCGATCGCGATGCGTTTCTTCTCGCCCACGCTCAAATGATGCGACAAGCGATCGCGATACGACGTCATCCGCACGGCATCGAGCGCGCTGTCCACGCGTTTGAACACTTCCTCTTCGGGCAGTCCCATGTGAAGCGGCCCAAACGCCACATCTTCGAACACGGTCGGCGAGAAAAGTTGATCGTCGGGGTTTTGAAAGACGAGTCCCACCATCGCACGGATGACTGGCAGGTTGTCACGCATGAGGCGAATGTTGCCGATGTTGATTTCGCCGCGCCCGGTCAAGATCCCGTTCAGTTGCAACATCAGAGTCGATTTCCCTGCACCGTTCGGACCTACCAGTGCGACCTTGTCGCCTTCGCACAACGCGAATGAAACTCCATGCAATGCCGCGTGACCATCAGGATAGGAAAAGTACAGCTCTTTTACCGAAACGACATCGGTCATCAAAACCTCCCTGCGACCTGTATGAACAAAATACAAAGCAATGCGATCAAACCCAGCAGCCAATCTGCCGCGTGAAAATGATGCGGATGAATTGTCATCAACTCACCTTTGTAACCGCGCGCGAGCATTGCGTTATAGACGCGATCACTGCGTTCGTAACTCCGCAAGAATAATTGTCCCGCCATATTCCCTGTGACTCGCGCGCGCCATACCACGTTTCCACCTCCCTTGTTGCCTGCGGCGGCAGCGGAACGCGCCTCTCGCGCCCGCAGCAGGCGCATCACTTCATCGGTGAGGACAAAGAGATAGCGATAGAGAAATGAAATGATAACGGTCAGGATGGTCGGCACGCGCAGATGATTGAGCGCGTGGACGATCTTCGGGAACTCCGTCACCGCCACGAGAAGAATCGCCATCTGCACCGAAAGCCACGAGCGAATAACAATGCTCACAAAACGGATCAGGCCCGCGTCGGTGACGGTGAAATTCCACATCAGAAATTGAAAAGAGGTTACAGGTTCGCCCGGAATGGAAAACAACACCGTGACAGCTGCAAGCGTGAACGGCAGGGCAATGAACGAACGGCGGAACGTGAACCCAACTCCCAATCCCGAAGAAGTACTGGCGATCAACACAAAAATCCATGCGAAAAGAAACGCCATCCACGCGCCATCGGGGAGCAAAGCATTCGAGAGGATGAAGGTAATCGTCACCACAACCTTGACGCGTGGGTCAAGGTCGTGGATTAAGCTATGCCCGTGATGGTAACGGTCGAACGCGTCGGAATGCATGGTAGTCTACGTTTTGGAGGTTACGCCTTTTTCTGCAATGATCGTCCGACAAGGATCGAAAGCCCCAACACAACCAACGCGCCGACGATGCCAGCTACGATGGTCGAGAGAGCCGTCTCACCGAGAAACGGAACCGTATAATCGGGGATGATCTCGTATGGCGAGGACTGAGCGAGCTCGAGAAATCCCGTATCTTCTGCCACCCGCTCAAGCCCATCAGGGAAAGCTGAGGCAAGCGGCGAAAGCAAAACGACTGCGAGCGCAAGCACAACACCAGGGAGAACCCAGCCGCGCCCGCCCTGCGCCGAAGCAGATTTTTCATCCAGCAAATCTGGGCGGGTTTGGAAGATAAAAGTCAGCGCACCGACAGTAATCAACGCTTCGCCGATTCCAATTAATGCGTGCACACCAAGCATGGCAGGGATGACAACCTGTAACTGCGATGTTCCGCTCACCCAAAGTTGCAATGAAGTGAGCAGGGCACCCGCCATCACGGAAAGCCACGCGGCAACGCCGGCAACGGCTAATTTTGTCCCGCGTGAACTATTCATCACGCCGCGATATAAACCATAACCGATCGCCGCTGTAACCAAACCCATGTTCAGGATATTCGCTCCCATTACAAGCAACCCACCGTCTTGAAAGAGCAAAGCCTGCACCGCGATCACAGCGGTCATTACGAGCATTCCCGCCCATGGACCAAGCACGATCGCCGCGAGCGCACCGCCCAACAGGTGACCGGATGTTCCGCCAGCCACCGGGAAGTTGAGCATCTGCGCGGCAAAGATGAATGCCGCCATAATGCCCATCAACGGTACTTGTTTTTCGCCGAGCGACTTGTTCGTGCGCGAGACAGCCATTGCCAGGGTCACGGCTGTGATCGCCCAACAGATCAGCGATACAACAAGTGATAAGAAACCATCTGGGATATGAAGGGGGGCAGGTGAATAGTGCATGTTAATCTCCTCTTTTTATGTTATGTTTTTTGACACTTCGGGCATATCCCGAAGAAAGTCACATGGCTGTCGATCTGCGCGTACCCGCTTTCGGATTCGATCTTGTGATAGAGGTTTTCGAGCAAATAATGATCCACTTCGATTTCACCTCCGCACACCCGGCAGACGATGTGGTGATGGTCACCCTCTGCAAATTCGTAGCGGAGGTGTCCGTTGCCCGCCTGTGCAGGGTGCGCCAAGCCGGTCTTGGCGAGAAATTCCAACGTCCGGTACACCGTAGGCTCGGTCAGGCTCGGAAAATCCTTTTTTGCCATTCTGAAGACATCGCGGGGAGAAAGGTGTTTCTGTGAGTGCCGGAGGGCATGGAGAATTGCCATCCGTTGCGGAGTGATTCGATAGCCGAGAGCGCGGAGCTGGGGAACGAAATCGGATGCACAGGACATGATCATTCCTTATTGCAAGTTTTTACAATAACTTTAACCTTAAGTATACCTTTCCTCTCCAATTCTTACCTGGTCATCCGATTCGTATTTCACGGGAAATATGTCTATCCAACTTGATTTTCCCCACCGATTGTGCTATTTATGAGGAAAATTTTCCAAGGATCAGTGAATGCATCGGGAACGAGTCTCTGAAAACGTATATTGGTTTCAAAGCGAAGTGTACGCGCAAGTGACAGCAGGAGTTGTAGCGGGTCCGCAATGGGCGGTGGCGATCGATACACTGGCATTACCGGATGAAACATTGAGCATCCGGGAATTCATCGAGCATGAATTGAACGTGCCGGTTCGCTACGTCATAAACACACATTACCACGCCGACCATTCGTGGGGAAATTGTTTTTTTCCGGGCGCCACGGTCATCGCGCATGCACGGTGCCGCGAACTACTTGAGGAACGAGGCATCCCTTCGTTGGAATCGGCAAAACGACAGAACCCGGCATTGAAACAGGTGAAGATCGTTCTGCCCCATATGACTTTTGCCGAAGGCGAGATCACCTTGCGCGTGGGAAAAAAGAACCTCATCATTTCGACGACGCCCGGTCACAGCGACGATGGGATTTCTGTGCTTGTGGAGGAGGACCGCATCCTCTTTGCAGGCGATTCCTTCATGCCTCTCCCCTACATCGTGGATGGGAACCTCGATGACATTGCGGCATCCATCAAGCGCATCGGGCGGATGGGACTGGAAAACATCGTGCAGGGGCACGGCGATGTCATCCTGCGCGGCGAGATCGATGCCGCGGTAAGGGAAAATCTCAACTACCTTGGCGCAATTCGAAAATCGGTCAAAGCCGCTTCGAAGAGGAAAAACGCCGAGGAATTGATCGAACAGATCAACATCGAAGATTGCGGCAAAAGCCGCGTTTACCTCGGCGGGTTGGCAGAGACCCTCCACCGCAGAAATTTGCAGGCGTTGCTCAAGCAGATGAACTAACTGGAATCGTCCCGCGCTTTGTTGCCCGTGCGGGATGAACTAAGTTCTCGCTTTCCAAGTACCCCGCTTCGCATCAACTCTTCCAACTCCTCCGAAGGGATTACTTCACTTAAAATCAGGCGAGTGTGTTCGCCCAACCCCGGCGCGGGACGCGCTTCGCCGCCTCCGTACGCAAAGGGAGAGTTGAGTCCAACAGGGCGTCCCTGTTCCTCCCTTACAAATCCTCTCGCCATCACTTGCGGATGGGTCAGCGTCTCTTCGAATGAAAGCACCGGCTCTACACATCCATCACTCTCGGCAAACATCTCCAACCAATCCGCGAGAGATCGCCCTTTGAAAATTGCCGCCACGTCCTCTTTAATCGCACGGTCGAATTGACGCGGCAACAAGTCGTTGCGGCCGGTCACTTTGCAGAAGTCGCTCCAAAACGTCGGCTCGAGCGCTCCCAGTGAGATAAATCTTCCATCGGCGGTTTCATATACATTGTAGCAAGCCAGCCCGCCCTGAAGAGGAAGCGTCCCGCCAGTGACCGGGACACCCTGGAAGAACGCCGCACCTGCCATCGGAATCATCCACGATAGAATGCCATCCAATAATGCCACATCGAGGTACATTCCTTGACCGGATTTTTGCCGATTGAGCAACGCACCAAGGATCGCCATCCCCGCCATCATCGCCCCGCTGAGATCGGCAACGGTCAAGCCGTACATTTGAGGCGGCTTGCCTTCGACAGCATTAAGCGACAACGCGCCACTGATCGCCGTGTAATTCAAATCATGGCCTGCGCGTTTGCTGTACGGACCTGCCTGCCCATATCCGGAGAGAGCACAATAAACGAGGTTAGGATTGATGGTTTGCAAGGTTTCATAATCGATCTTCATCCGCTCTGCCGTTCCGGGGCGAAAACTTTCAATTACCACATCGCACGTAGAGACGAGTTTAAGAAAGACCTCGCGTCCGCGCGGGTTGCGATAGTTGATTGCCACACTTCTCTTTCCCTGATTGATCATCTCAAACAAGCCTCCCAATCCCATTTCGGGGGGAGCCAGCCGCGAATAATCGCCAGCGGTGGGCGTCTCCACTTTAATGACCTCCGCGCCCATATCTGCAAGGAGTTGTGTAATAAAGGGACCCGGCAAAAGCCGCGTCAGATCGAGAATTCGGGTTCCTTGCAAGGGCTTGGTCATGGTTCTCTCCAAATCTAATTTGAATTGTTCAGACTTCAAGCCCCCTATGATCAAAAGAACATACATACCTTCGGGGAATCAACCCACGTCGTGTTATTATGAATTCTGTGATTTCCCGTCAGACTCTACGTTCGCTTTGCGCGACCGCAGCCACCCTGCGAGGCTGATACTGATCACACGCTCAGTACCTGCGAATATTTTTTGAATATTCGGGCGTAAAGCCCATATCAAAAGCAACTCGGCGATCAGCCCATAAATCACATTGACCCATGGCATGAGGTCCATCGAGGCACGGACAGCAAAGAGGATGATGATCGCCAGCCCAACGGTTAACGTGGCGACCGATGCCATCCCCAACGTGAACAGAACAAGCGCGCCAGTGACAAACACGAATGGAAACGTCCATGCCCACAACCCCACTGCGCCTCCCAGCGCGGGCATGGCTCCTGCGCCGCCGCGCAATCGCAGGCGGCCTTTTTCATCGCGTTCAGCCAGAAAGATGGAATAGTTGTGACCAAGAATCGCACCAAGCCCGGCCAGCACATGAATGATATTTGCATCAGGACTTAACGCGCGCGCGACCCACACCGCAATTGCCGCTTTGGCAGTATCCAGCAAAGCGGTGGCGAACCCAACTCCAAACCCCGCCGCACGGAACGCGTTCGTCCCGCCGGTGCGTCCGCTTTCCACTTCACGCAAATCTTTGCCGGTCGTGGCTTTCACAAGCAACAAACCCACAGGAATAGAACCTAACAGATAGCCAATGATTACTGCCGCGAAATCAAGCATGCTTTGCATTTCAATTCCTCCGGGAGTGGTCTAGTACAGAAAACACTCAAACACATTACGGGTTACTCTATTCGACACAACCTTGCATTTCATGCTACTACTCGGCGATTAAGATCAGCAAGGGGGAAATCATGAAATGATGATCGCAAGGGTCCAGCACAGCGCGGTGGCAATCGCCGGTTCCAGCATGGCGCGGCGCGTGGGAAGATCTTCGCTCAGATTAATGGCAAGATTCGTCAGCCCATATAACGGACCGACAAGCATCAACCCAAATTGAATGGACGACAGGGGCCAGTAGTGCAAGCCCGCCGCAACCTGCACGCAAACAAAGGCAATTCCAAACGACCAGGCATATTCCCAGCGGCTGAGTCGTAGATGCAAAATACGCAAACTGGCAAAACCAGCGGATAAAAACAACGCTGGGATTGTCAGATATAAACGCAGATCACCATATCGCAACGCAACCGCCAGGATGAAAAACAGTGTATACGAAATTGCCGTGAGCCCGGCAAGGGCGAGATCGTAGTTCGGCGCGCCCTGATCAACAACGATATATTCGGCGAGGAAAACGAGCAGGAGAAAAATGCCCCCAATGGCGAAACCGATCCACCAGGCTGTTCCAGTGGGAAGAAACGAAAGGAAGACACTGACAACAAACGTGGTGAGTGTGGGAAGAATCCACCACTGTAAAGTAGGTCTGCCATTCAGCGCGGGATGCCCTCGCAATAACCAATCCATGCCGGTGGCGGTCAGACCTGCGGTGAGAACGCTCATCATGGTTGTCAGATTGAGAGGCAGGGAAAGTAGAAAGCCAGGGAGTTGCATTTCGAGGCTGAATTCCGGCACTCGTACGATGCGCGTTAGTGCGAGAGCCAACAACACAGTGGATGTAAGCACACCGATACGGTTCGTGTCCGGCAGATGGGTTTTCGCTTCCACGGTTATATTTTAACCTGTGCATAGGGAGCTCGCCAAGACAAATCGGTATGGTAGAATCAGGTGCTTATGAACGCTGAAAAACTGGAAAAAATCCCGCCACCGCCAGGTATCATCGGCTCGTTGCGCGCAGGATTTGATGTTGTTTCCTCGCATGTCTGGCTGATTCTCATGCCGATCCTGTTGGATTCAGTCCTCTGGCTTGGAACACGGCTGAGCGCAAGTAAATTGTATTCATCCATTGTTAATGGGGTGATCGATCTTTTGAAAACTCGACCGGTACCTGCTGAAGAAATGAAGATACTCACAGATTCAGTGGAGAACTTCAGCCGTTTCAACTGGCTTAGTTGGGTCCGCACATTTCCTGTTGGTATTCCCAGCATTGAAGCGTTCACCCTGCCTGCGGAAGCCTCATTGCAAACCCCGCTGGGCTTGCGTGATATAGTCCATCTTGAATCCTATTGGAGCCTGCTCGGATGGACGGTGTTCCTTGTACTGGCGGGTTGGGTCGGCGGAAGTTTCTATTTTCGCTGGGTTTCAATGGCGGTGCTGGGCGAATCTGATGCAGGAATTGGAATCGTACGAGCCATCCTTCAGACGATGGTTGTATCCATCATTTGGACGATCTGCGTAATGATCATTCTAACCCCCGTCATGCTCATCGTTGGACTTGTGGGATTATTCAGTGCTACTCTGGCGAACGGCGTGCTCTTCGTTATCCTTTTCCTCTCTTATTGGCTGGTTGTTCCCTTTTTCTTCATGCCGCATGGGATCTTCGCCCGCAAGCAGAATGCCCTGAACTCTTTATATTCAAGTGTGCGAATGACTCGATTCACCCTCCCTACCAGCGGGCTGTTCGTATTTACCGCCTTCCTCCTCACGCGGGGATTAAATTTCTTGTGGAGCGTCCCAGAGAGCGATACATGGATGAGACTGGTGGGCATTTCAGGCCATGCCTTCATCAGCACTACGATACTCGCCGCAAGCTTTGTGTATTATCGTGACATGAATGCGTGGCTGCAGATCGTTTTCGAGCAATTGCAGCAAAAACAGGGGTTACCGACACAACAGGCATAGATTAGTATCCCGTCCTTCTTTTGTTTTACTGAAGAAGAAATGGGAATTCTTCGGAGGTCACTTTGGCAAAGAAAAACAACACAGGCTACGATGTCAGTTCGATTCAGGCACTGGAAGGGATCGAACATGTGCGAAAACGCCCCGGCATGTATGTGGGCGGCACAGACATCAAAGCCCTTCATCATCTTGTTTATGAAGTCGTGGACAACGCGATCGACGAGGCGCTTGCCGGTTTCTGCACTGCGATCAACATCACGATTCATTCCGACAGCAGTGTGACCGTCGAGGACAATGGGCGCGGCATTCCGGTCGGTCCGCATCCTTCCAAAAAGGACGCAAAAGGCAAGCCGATGGAGACCGTGGATGTGGTGATGACGGTCATCGGCGCAGGCGGCAAATTCGGAGGAGGCGGATACAAAGTCTCCGGCGGTTTGCACGGTGTGGGCGTCAGTGCCGTGAACGCGCTGTCCGAATGGATGGTCACTGAAGTCCGACGCGATGGGAAGTTGTGGCGGCAGGAGTACAAGCGCGGCGTGCCGCAGGGTGCTATCAAACAGATTGGAAAAGCCGGTAAGGAAGAGACCGGCACCAAGCAAGCGTTCAAGTTCGATAAACAGATCTTCACGGAGGATATCGACTACCGCTTCGATACACTCGTGCAACGCTTCCGGGAAATGGCGTTCGTGACGCGCGGCGTGACGATCAAATTTGTGGATGAACGCAACGACCGGGAGATGACCTTCTATTTCGAGGGCGGCATCACCTCGTTCGTCCGCTACCTGAATCGAAATCGCGAGAATCTTCACCCGGTGGTCTACGTCGAAAAGGAGATCGAAGGCATCGGAGTCGAAGCGTCGATCCAGTACACGGACGCGTACACTGAATCGGTGTATTCGTTCGCCAACACGATCAACACCATCGACGGTGGGACTCACCTCACCGGTCTGCGTTCCTCGTTGACGCGCGTGATCAACGACTACGCGCGCAAGAGCGGTTTGCTCAAGGATTCCGACCCTAACTTCTCCGGCGATGATACGCGCGAAGGCTTGACCGCGATCGTTTCGGTCAAACACCCAAATCCGCAATTTGAATCGCAGACGAAGGTTAAGTTGATGAATCCTGAAGTGCAAACCTATGTCACGCAGGTGGTGGGCGACGCGTTCGGCACATTCCTCGAAGAGAATCCACAAGCAGCGAAGGCGATCGTTGCCAAGTGTCTCACCTCCGCACGGGCGCGTGATGCGGCGCGCAAGGCGCGCGATCTCGTCATCCGCAAATCGGCGCTCGAGTCGCTGACCCTGCCCGGCAAGTTGGCAGATTGCTCCGAACGCGATTCGTCGAAGACAGAACTGTATATCGTGGAAGGCGATTCCGCAGGCGGATCAGCCAAACAGGGGCGTGACCGGCACTTTCAGGCGATCCTGCCCCTGCGCGGAAAGATCATGAACACCGAGCGAGCGCGGCTGGATAAAATCCTTTCGAGCAACGAAATCAAAGCCTTGATCTCTGCGTTGGGCACCGGCATCGGCGATAATTTCGATGTGGAAGGTTTGCGCTACGGACGCGTGATCATCATGACCGATGCGGACGTGGACGGAAGTCACATCCGCACGTTGCTGCTTACGTTCTTCTTTCGCTACATGCCGAAGTTGATTGAAGACGGTCATTTGTATATCGCACAGCCTCCCCTTTATCGTGTTGCGTACAAGAATCAGGTGAAATACGCGTACACCGATAAGGAAAAGGACAAAATCATCAAAGAGGTTGGCGAGAAGGCAACCCTCCAGCGATACAAAGGGCTTGGCGAGATGAATCCGGTGCAACTTTGGGAGACGACGATGAATCCCGAAAACCGCACCCTGCTCCTCGTTACGATCGAGGACGCGGCAGAGTCCGACCGGACGTTCGATATGCTCATGGGTGATGCCGTGGACCCACGCCGAAAGTTCATCCAGACCCACGCCAAGGCAGTTCGAAACCTAGATATTTAGCCAGATTGGGGTTGACGCCGCACGGAGCACTCAGAGAAAAACATCAGGAGAAAACCACGGAGACGCGAAGACACAGAGAAAAACTTAGTGTCTCAGTGTCTCCGTGGTTCTATTTTCCTTCCTTCTTTGTTATGAAAGTACCATAGATTCAAGGGGGAGGTGGAGTAAAATTTCATACACGCACAACAGACACGCATGAATACGCGCTTAAATGTCAGTACCCTGGTCAGCAGAACTTTGCAAGGGCTTGTCCTTTTCTATCAGGGCATCGCCGTGCTTGTTTTTGTATTCTCGATCTACTACGGGTTGAGATGGCTGAGCCAGCCTTTCCCCGGCGGCTTTTTCGAGCACACCATGGTGCTCAACAACTCGGACACCACCGTGGAAGGCGAGCAGTGGGAATTGTATCGTCAGGGATTTTCGCTCGGCGATCAATTGGTGGCGGTAAACGGGGAGAGAATTACCAACGCGGCTGACCTCGACCGGGCGCTCGCATCATTGCAAACGGGTCAAACTGTTACTCTCCAATTCAACGATCCCGAGCAGGGAATCATAACCACCGACGTCACACTTACTGGATTCCCCGCTGAAGACCGTTTTGGCTATTTCATCCTGCCGATCTTCATCGGAGCCGTGTTCATCCTGGTGGGTCTGTGGATCTTTGGATTCCGTCGTACCGAGCCGGCTGGACGCGCTTTTTCCGTTCTCGCATCTTCTCTCGGAATTGCGATCAGTACGCTCTTCAACTTATACACTACACACCAATTCACACATTTGTGGACCTTCGCCGTTGCGATGGCTGGCGGCGCGTTGATCGACCTCGCACTCGTTTTTCCTCAGGAGGCGCGCGTTGTTATCGGTCGCCCATATCTGCGTTACACCGGGTTCTTCGCTGCAGTTCTCCTTGCCGTGAACGCCTTCGGGACGTTGTTCAATTTTGAACGCCCGACAGATTACATCGGCGCCTGGCAATTCATCTACGTTTTCACCGGCTTATCCGCGCTTTTTTATTTCGCAATGCTTGGCTATCGCGGGTTCCGTTCGCCCTCTCCTGTTGTAAAGAGTCAGGCGCGCACGATTCTGACCGGCTCCTTGTTCGCCTTCGGTCCCATTGCACTGTGGCTATTGCTCACGCCACTGGGAATCGCGGCATTCAATCCGTACTTGCTGTTATTCCTGATCGTCTTCCCCATCGCCAATGGATTCGTCATCCTGCGCTACCGTCTCGTCCGCACGGACTACTGGTTGCGGCAGGGAATCGTCTACTCCATTTTGACCGGGCTCGTCATCGCAGTCTACGGATTGATGGTCAGCGGGCTGGGGTTGCTTTTCGCAGAGGCGATGCCATCAGATAACCCGTTCCTCATCGGAGCGCTCGTATTTTTCGTGGCTGTATTCCTCGACCCGTTACGCACACGCCTGCAAACGTTTGTGGATGGCACCTTCTTCCGCGGGTCACGCGCCTATGAGGAACGACTGCGGACCTTCAGTCACGATCTCACCAGCGCGCTGGAATTGGAATCCATTGGCAGCGCGTTAAGGCAACAGATCGCGAGCAGTCTCATACCTGACCGTCTTCATATTTACACCTACGACTCGTTGAACGATCAGTACTCTGCCTTGCCGGATGCCGACCGCCGCCCAACCAGCGACATTCGCTTCACATCGAACAGCCCGCTTGTCCGTTATTTCCAGCAGGAAAAGATTCCCCTTTACCTTGATTCCATCAACCCGCCTGCCAGTTTCAAAAGCGACGAGGCGCGCCTTTCGCTCCTTGCTGCGCGCCTTTTCGTCGCGTTGCCCGGCGAGGGTAAACCCGTCGGGTGGATGGCACTCGGCGCACCGCGATCGGGCAATCCCTACGTGCCGCGCGACCTGGAGTTCCTCGAAAACCTCGCCAACCAAGCATCGGTTGCCATCTCGCGCGTGCAGACTGTGTTAGACCTCGAACGACGCGTGCAGGAGATGAATGCGTTGACGCGCGTTTCGCAAGGCGTGAACATCACCCTCACCTTCGACGATGTGCTCGAATTGATCTTCGCACAATCAACACAGATCATCCCCTCCACACATTTTCATATTACGCTATACAGCAAAGCGGCAAATTATTTCTATTACGGCTTCTGCGTGGATGAACGCGAACGCGTCCCCAGCCGCGAGAACAAACCGCTCCCCGCGAGTTTCGGTTTGGGGCAGGAGATCATCCGCAAAGGACGAACGATCCTCACGCAGGATTACATCCGTGAATGTCAGGCGCGCAACATTACACCCTCATCACCGGGTATCTACGCGTGGATGGGCGTGCCGCTCAACGCCGGCGCGGAAACCATTGGCGCGTTGAGTGTGGGAAGCCGCGACGCATCCGTAACATACACCCGCGCACAACTCGACCTCTTGCAAGCCATCGCCGACCAGACCGTGGGCGCCATCGTCAAGGCGCGGCTGTTGGAAGAAACGCAGCAACGCGCGCACCAGCTCACCACGTTGAACGAGATCACGAGGCAGTTAACGTCCACGCTGGAACAGGAACCGCTGCTTCAATACATCCTTGAGAACGCGGTCAACATTTTGAACTGCGAAGCCGGGACCTTGTTCCTCATGGACGACCAGACCGGCGAACTGGAATTCCGCGTCACGGTCGGACCTGTGGCTGGCAACCTTCTTGGGCAACGCATCCCCGCCGGGACTGGAATCGTCGGGCGTGCGGTGCAAACCCGCGCACCGGTCATCGAAAACGACGGACAGCGTTCCACCGTGCGGTTCGATGCCGCCGACAAGCAGACAGGCTTCACCTCGCGTTCACTGCTCGCCGTGCCCATGCAGATCAAAGACCGCGTGCTCGGCGTCATCGAAGTCATCAACCGCAAAGACGAGCTTCCGTTCGTGGCGGACGACCAGAATCTACTCACCGCCTTCGCCGGTCAAGCCGCGGTCGCCATCGAGAATGCGCGCCTGCTCGCCCTCACCGACCAGGAACTTTCAGCCCGCGTGGAGGAACTTTCGATCATGGGGCGCATCGTACGCGAATTGAACGCCAGCCTCGAAGTGGACCGCGCCATGCGCATCACACTCGAATGGGCGATGAGGCAATCTGGCGCGGAAGCGGGATTGATCGGCATGTTGGAAGAGGACGATATGCGCATCATGGCGCAGGAGGGGTACGAGGACCTCCTTGCAGACGCGGCTATGGCACGCAACGCGCTGGAATACCCCGCCATCAAGACGGCGATCCAAAGTGGTCAGCCGAGTCAGGTCTCCCTGCTCGGGAACGGGAGCAAGGGAATTTTCCCCGGCGCGCATACGCAGATCATCGTCCCCATCCGGCGCGAAGCGAGGGTCATTGGCTTGATCCTGCTCGAATCCACAAGCGATTCGCAGGGCAACCTCGGCTTCCTCAACCGCCTCAGCGATAACGCCGCCATCGCGATCTACAACGCGCAACTGTATGATGAAGTGCAAAAAGCGAACAATGCCAAAAGCGAATTCGTTTCGCTGGTGGCTCACGAATTGAAGAACCCGATGACATCCATCAAAGGTTATTCCGAATTGCTCGCCTCCGGAACGGTCGGACAAATCAATGAAATGCAGACCAACTTTCTCGGCACGATTCGGTCGAATGTCGAGCGCATGTCTGCGCTGGTATCGGACCTCAACGATCAGGCAAAGATCGAAGCCGGGCGTTTACGACTTGATTTCAACCCGGTCGACTTACGTGAAGTGGTGGAGGAAGTCATCCGTTCGACAAGACGGCAGGTGGAGGAAAAACATCAGGAGGTGGAACTCGCCATCCCGGATGAACTTCCAAAAGTCTGGGCAGACCG
>DAOTZF010000170.1:0-3604 GCA_034434415.1 Anaerolineales bacterium
TGAGCAGTGACGCGTAAACAGTGATCAGTCTCTTCGACAGTGCATCCCATTTGCTGGAGAATATCGAGAAAGGCAATATCGCCTTGTTTTGAGTTTCGTGAGATGTTTTCGATTTTGACCGTTCCACCACAAATCGCAGGCGCGGCAAAGAAGTAGGAGGCGGAGGTGGCATCGGATTCAATGGGGTAATTGGTAATTGGTGAATAGGAGGCCGAGGGGATGGCGAAGCGTTTATAGCCGTCACGTTTCACTTCCACTCCGAAGTCTTGCATGATGGAGATGGTCATATCGACATAGGGTTTGGAGTTGAGTTCGGTGGTGAGTTCGATTTCGACGGGAGTCTGGGCATACGACGCGACCATGAGGATGGCTGAAAGGTATTGAGATGAAACATTGCCCCTGAGTCTGGCTCTGCCACCGTACAAGCCGCGGGCTGTGATCATGAGGGGCAGACCGATATAAGAATAGTCTGGGACCAATTGCCAGGGGTCGGTGATTACTGGCTTGTCTTTGTCCACGAGTTGATTCAGCGCCTCCACCAGGTCGCCGATCGGGCGTTCGCGCATGCGCGAGTCGCCGTCGATGATGTATTGGCCGAAGCCAAGCTTGAGGAAGGCAGTCAGGAATCTTGCGGCAGTCCCTGCGTTGCCGATGTAGAGTCCAGCCTGCCTGACCGGGATCTCCCCGCCGAGACCATTGACTGTGATTTCGAGATTGGCTTCATCCAGTTGAACATCAAAACCGAGCGTCTGCAGAGCTTTCGCAAAGTATAGCGAGTCGTCGGAGAAGAGGGCGTTGGTAATTTTGGTTTTCCCTTTTGCCAAGGCTGAGATCAACAAGGCGCGATTCGTCAACGACTTGGAGCCGGGGACGCGGACTGTTGCATTCAGGGGATGGTTAATGGGGATGATTTGCATTGGAAAGGTAGACAAGTAGACAAGTAAACACGTAGATAATGTAGAGTTGTGAATGACTTGTTTACCTGTGTACGTGTTTTCGTGAGTACGTGACGGCGAGAGAGCCATCTGCGGGGAGAACGCTCATTTGGATGGAGCAGGCTGACCCGGCGCGCGAAGCGGAGCAGTTCCGTCCCGTCACCATCCCATCGTCACAGGCTTCCTAATCGGCGCGATGCGACGTCCCATCGCTTCGGCAATCGCCTTCACCTGCTTCACCATCTCGGCAAATTTTTCAGGCTTGAGCGATTGCTTGCCATCCGATACGGCGCGCGAGGGATCGGGATGCACCTCCACAATGAGTCCGTCCGCGCCCGCGGCGATGGCGGCGCGCGCGATGGCCGCGACGTAATCCGCGTGACCCGTTGCATGAGATGGGTCGAGGATGACTGGCAGGTGCGTCAGATTTTTCAACACGGGGATGGCGTTGATGTCGGTCGTGTTGCGCGTGGATGTTTCGAACGTGCGGATGCCGCGCTCACACAACATCACCTGCTGGTTGCCTCCCGCGAGGATGTATTCGGCGGACATGAGCAGTTCCTCGATGGTGGCGCTCAGTCCGCGCTTGAGCAGAACACTCTTGCGCGTTTCGCCGAGCATGCGCAGGAGGTTGAAGTTTTGCATGTTGCGCGCGCCGACTTGGAACACATCCACGTATTTGATCATCATATCGAGCTGGGTCTGCGACATGATCTCGACGACGATGGGCATGCCCGTCAGTTCGCGCGCTTCGACGAGATAGCCGAGACCTTCTTCACCGAGTCCCTGGAACGCGTACGGCGACGTGCGCGGCTTGAAGACCCCGCCGCGCAGCGCGTTCGCGCCCGCCTCTCTCACCGCCTGGGCTGTCTCCAAAATCTGACTCCGCGACTCCACCGCGCAGGGTCCCGCGATGACGACGATATCGTTCCCCCCGATGTTGAATCCGTCAATCGGGAAAACGGAATTTTCGGGATGCACCTGCCGCGAACCAAGTTTGTACGGTTGCGAGATGCGTTTGACGCTTTCGACTCCGTCCAGCACTTCGAACGGTTCGATGGACGGGTCGAGCATCTCGCCGACCGCAGTGATGATCGTGTTTTCGATACCAGCTGTAATATGCGGTGACAACCCGTGCGACTTGATGGTATTGATCACAGCCTCAATTTGTTGAGGCGTGGCATTGGGTTTCATAACAATTAACATATCGAACTCCTTTTTCACCACGAAGGCTTGTATTGAGTCTATCGAAATGACACGAAGGGCATAAAGAAAAAATACTGTAAGAAGCTTAACTCTCTTTCCCCATTATGTACGCGACATCCTTCGTATTCAATTCTATCATTTTGGACTCAAAGCGACTTTGAACTCACGGGCAAATAATTTCGCCGCATCAACTGGATTTTCACTCCCCCCAATCGTCTTCACGCACGCCGAACCGACAATGACTCCGTCCGCCAGCGCGCCGACTTGTCTGGCTTGCTCGGGTGTGCTGATGCCAAATCCCACACACACAGGCGCGGATGTGTGCTCACGCACCCGAGTAATCAACTCGCCCAATCCTTCTGAAATGGATTTGCGTTCCCCCGTCACGCCTGTCACGGAAACCAGATAAATAAATCCCTTTGCGTTTCTTGCAATCGCTTCCATGCGTTCATTGGGAGACGTTGGGGCGAGCATTGGAATCAACGGGTGGTCTCGATATGACGGCGGTAGTCGAGTGGACGAAGTCTGTATCGAGACCCCGCCGTCTACTCGACCACCGAGTTTGCCAAGCGCGTTTTCAAATTCATCCGACTCTTCCATCGGCAAATCAGGGACGATGAATCCATCAGCGCCTGCATCCAATGCATCGCGGACAAATTTCTCCAGTCCATACGCCAGCATGGGATTGTAGTAACCCATCAAAATCAACGGGATGTCCACGCCGCGTTTGCGCAATTCCTTTACGGCTTCCAGTGACTTCTTGACCGTGATTCCTTTTTCCAAGGCGATCTGTGTGGCATGTTGGATCACAGGTCCATCGGCAAGCGGATCAGAGAAAGACAGTCCCACCTCGATCAAGTCCGCGCCGTTGTTGGCAAGCGCTTCGATCACGTCAATGGACGTGTCCAGGTCAGGGTAGCCTAAGGGAAAGTAGGGCATGAAGATGGGTTTGTTCTTGAAGGCGTTTTCGATTCGGTTCATAATAATTTCATTCCTGCTCCGGTGGTCGAGTAGCCCTGAGCGCTCTTTGCGAAGGGCATATCGAGACCACAAGTAAGTAAAATAATTCCTGTTAGTGGTGGTCTCGATACGACGGCGAACGAACACGCCGTCTACTCGACCACCAAATTTACCAATTACAAATTACCCAATTCCTTTATCACCGTATTCAAATCCTTATCCCCTCGTCCTGACAAGTTGACCAAAATCACCTGATCCTTCCGCATGGTCGGCGCGCGCTTGATGACCTCAGCTACAGCATGAGATGACTCCAAGGCTGGGATAATCCCTTCTGTGTGACACAACATCTGAAACGCGCTCAATGCCTCCTCATCGGTCGCCGATGTATAAAACGCCCGTTCGGTATCGCGCATCAGCGCATGTTCGGGACCCACCGCCGCATAATCCAACCCCGCCGAGACGGAGTGTGTCTCCGCGATCTGACCATCTTCATCTTGCAAGAC
>DAOTZF010000171.1:0-12091 GCA_034434415.1 Anaerolineales bacterium
TCGATCCATTTATCGATGCCGAAGGTCAGGCCGAACGCCAGTAACGGGAATCCCACCAGAATATAAATGCTCGCCATGTTGAAATCATAAATGTAGTTTTTTAAAACGAGTCGTTTGATGACGGTGCCGAACAACTTGGGAGGGAACTGGAACAGGATACGATGAATCAGCATGTTCGAGACCTCGCTCTGGTAACGCGCGGGCATGGGCACATCCCTGACAACCGCGCCGATGAGGTACAAGTTTGCCAGCATCGAGGTCTCGAAATAATACGAACGATCAATTCGCTCCAACGGCAATTGTGCCAGCACTTCGGATCGAATCGCGACGAAACCGTTCGTCGGGTCGAAGAGATTCCAATAGCCGGTGGCGGCTTTCGAGAGGAATGCCAACCCCATATTTCCTATGCGACGGACAAGGGGCATTTGCTGAAGCGACACGAAATCCCGGAACCGATTGCCCTTGGTGTAATCCGCCTGACCGAGAATTAACGGCGTAATCAATTCAGACATACGCGATGTATCCATCTGCCCGTCGCCATCCACTTTGACGACGATCTGCGCGCCGAGTTCGAGGGCTTTGCGGAAACCGGTCACCATCGCGCCGCCCACGCCACTATTGGAAGAGTGACGGATCAGCGTAATCCGTTTGTCCTTTTTGGCTGAGGCGGCAACGATATCAGACGTTGAATCAGGCGAGGCATCGTCCACCACAATGATGTATTTGATGTGTTTCGGGATCCCGGTGAGAACAGCTTGAATCTCCCTCTCTACGCGGTAGCAGGGAACCACAACGGCGATGTTGTATTTCTGAAAGTTGGGAGTGGGAGGCATTTAACGTTGACTACGCGTTTAAGGCAAAATTCAAGTAAGGCTGGAAAGATTCTTTGCCGCGAATTACGCGAATTTCACGAATCGATAAACAATTCGCGCGAATTTGTGAAATTCGTGGCTGAGGGTTTTGCATTATTTGCCATGAAATTCACTCCACCGAAATGATAAAGTGATAATACGACTGCCCGCCCTCCTGCACTTCAATAACCTGCTCGCGGTATTTCTTGCGCATCACGTCCGCGATGCGGTTGGCTTCCGCGCGGGACAACTCGTGCCCGTAATAGAATGTGATGAGTTCGTGCTCCGCCGCCTTCGCGCGTTCGAGGAACAAGTTGCAACCTTCTTCAATAGTGTTTGCCGAGGCAACCAATTTCCCATCCAGAAGGGCAATGACCTGCCCTTCCTTCACATTCACGCCGTCGATCTCCACATTGCGGACTGCGATAGTGATCTCGCCGGTCTGCACACTGCCGAGTGCTTTGATCATTTTCTCGGAGACCGCATCAAGCTCCCCGTCAGGTTGAAGCGCAAGCATGGCGGCGAGTCCCTGCGGGACAGTGCGGCTCGGCACGACTACCACCTGCTTCACCGTCACCTCCTTCGCCTGGTTCGCCGCCATGACGATGTTCTTGTTGTTCGGCAGGATGATGACCTTGTCGGTTGGCAGGTTTTCGAACGAGGCTAAGATATCCTGCGTGGAAGGGTTCTTCGTCTGCCCGCCTTCCACCGTTGCCGCTGCGCCAAGGCTGGCGAAGATGCGACTCAAACCCGCGCCCGGCGAAACCACCACCACCGCGATCTGCCCCGGCTCGACCTTGGCGAAGGAGATCGCGTTGGATTTGCTTTTTTGAATGTCGTCCATTTGCGCGAGCAGATTTTCCATCGCGACCTTGGTAATGGTGCCAAGCCCCATGATGTAGTCGATCGGCTCGTAACGTTTTTCCAGCGGCACGTGGATGTGCATGCGATACATGCCTTCACCCTCACCCACCTGAATCGATGTACCCATTTCTTCGAGCCGTCCATAGAATTTTTGCAAGTCGAAGTTTTGCGGCGGCAGAAAATCCACGACCACTTCGTAATCCTGACCCTCTTCCACTTCTTCCAACGCACCTTCGAGGTTCATCGCAGAAAGCGGCTGCACGCTCATGATCGGTGTTTCCAGCGATTCGCCGTAGATGTGTCGCAACATGCCTTCAAGAATAAAGAACAAGCCTTTACCGCCTGAATCGACCACGCCAGCCTGTTTGAGAAGAGGCAGGAGGTCCGGAGTCCGTTGGACGGCTTCATCTGCGGCTCTCACGGCAACTTCGAATATGGTGATCGCATCGCTCGTGGACTGGAGAGCGGCTTCCGTTGCGTCAGCCACACCGCGTATGACAGTGAGAATCGTCCCCTCCACCGGCTTGACCACGCCTTTGTACGCGGTATCGCGCGCTTCAGCAAACGCTTTGACCAGAGACTCGCCATCGAGCGTTTCACGGTCGTGCACGGCGCGCGCAAACCCGCGCCAGATCTGTGAAAGGATGACGCCTGAATTTCCGCGCGCACCCATCAACGCGCCTTTCGCCACCGCCGCCGCCATATCGCCCACCCTGCGGTGACCGAAGTCCTTGATCTCGTTCCATGCCGACTGCATCGTCAACACCATGTTCGTGCCGGTATCCCCATCCGGAACGGGGAAAACGTTCAACGCGTTGACGGTCTGCTGGTTGACGCGCAGCCACGCCAGACCCGATTCCACCAGCCGCTTCATGGATTGTCCATTGATGGTCTTTTTACGCAGTTTTTCCAAGCGCTCGGTATCCACAGCCATGCCGGTTTTCTCCTCGTTAGTCGGTATTGCTCACGCGTAGTCCCGCCACGTGGACGTTCACACTATTCACCTTCAAGCCGAGCGCCTTTTCCACATGGAAGCGGACCGTGTTCGAGACGCTTTCCGCCACACTGTTGATGCGTGTGCCATACTCGATGATGACGTGAATCTCGATATCGATCTCCTCGCCGTTGTATTTCACCGTGATTCCGCGCGAAGGGTCGCGAGTAATGGATTTCACCAATCCATCCGCAAGGTTGCGCGGCGTCAGCCCCACCACGCCGTAGGATTCCAGCGTCGCCTGGTGGGCGATCGTTGCCACCGCATTCGGGGATATATGGATGCCTCCCAACGTTGTCGAATCTTCGCCCATGGGTTCTCCTCTTCCAGCGTGTCATTCTGAGCGAAGAATCTCCTAACGACTGGTGGAGACTCTTCGCCGCTGGGTTTCGATACGGGCTTCGCCCTACTCAACCAGCGGCTCAGAGTGACACAGACTTCTTCTATTTTAACATCTTGCCTGCCATTAAGTCACGTGGTAAAATGCCGTGCCTTCAACAAGGGCAAACGTGTTGGAATTATAGCAAGGAAAGGATACAGCAAGTCATGGCTAAGTGTGCAAATTGCGGCAAGTCTACGGCATTCGGGCATAATCGCTCGTTTTCCCAGCGCGCCACCAATCGAAAGTTCAAGCCAAACCTTCAGAAGACGATCGTGATGGAAAAGGGACAGGTCGTCCACAAGGTGATGTGCACCAAGTGCATCAAGGCGATGGGCAAGTCTGTCGCGTAAGGACTCATTTCACGCAACAAGGATCACGGCCGCGAAGCGAGCCGTGATTTTTGTTTTAAGCGCGCATTGCACTTTGCAAAGCCTTGATTCCCGCTGTTGCACCATTGGGATGTTTGAACACCGCCGTCGCCGCGACAAACGCTGTTGCACCTGCCACCAACATCTTTGGCAACGTTTCGGTGTCAATACCACCGTCCACTTCGAGCCACGCAGAGGAGTTGAGCGCGTCCAACTTATTGCGGATGTCTCCCGCCTTCTCAACCGTTGACGAAATAAATTTCTGACCCGAATACCCGGGGTTCACGCTCATCACCAACACCAAATCTACTTCATCAAGAATAGAATCGATCGCGGCGGATGGCGTACCGGGGTTCAACGCGACTCCCGCTTTGCACCCCAACGATTTGATCTGCTGGAGTGTGCGGTGGATGTGAGGACAAGCCTCAACATGCACCGTGATGTTGCTGGCTCCGGCTTTTGCAAACGCTTCGATGTGACGTTCGGGTTTTTCGATCATCAAATGCACGTCGAGCGGAAGTTTGGTGACGCGCCTGCACGCCTCCACAATGAACGGTCCCATCGTAATGTTCGGCACGAAATGACCGTCCATCACATCCACATGAATCCAATCCGCGCCGGCGGATTCGCACTCGGTGAGTTCTTCGCCAAGCCGCGTAAAATCTGCGGAGAGAATCGAAGGAGCGAGAATCAATTGGTTAGCGCGGGTTGTAGACAAAGTAGATGTAGATCCAAAAGGGAATCAGCCCGCCGACTGTGATGAGGGCGAGCAAACCAAGGCCGATGGTCGCCCAGTCAATTTGTGAGGATGGATAAGAAGCCGGAGGTGTGTAGGCAGGTTGAGGCGCCGCTTGAACCGTCTCAACGAAGGATGGTGGCGGTTCGGGTTGTTGGTAGGTTGTCACAGCTTCGGGGGTCAGATTCAACGCGGGAGCAGGCGGAGTCTCGCGTTGAGTCCCGAATTTGAGGAGCACGCGCCCAAGTTGGTCGGCGGTGCGATAGCGTGCGGATGGTTCCTTCGACAGGACCTTCATTACGATCTGTTCGAGCGCGGGTGGAACATCGGGAATGTATTCGCTGACGGGGATGGGCTGGTCTTCGAGGTGCATGCGCGCTAGTTCTTCACTGGTGGGGGCATTGAAAGGAAGCGCGCCGGTGAGTACTTCGTAGAGTACGACGCCCAGCGAGTATACGTCGGACGCCGGCGAGGGCGGTTCACCCACGGCTTGCTCCGGCGAAAAATATTGCGGCGATCCCCAGACCACGTCGGCGCGTTCGTCCGGCTGGATGGTGGAGAGAGCACGCGCGATGCCAAAATCGGTGACTTTGAGGCGGCTATCCGGTGTGACGATCATGTTGTGCGGCTTCACATCGCAGTGTACGAGCCCGGCGCGGTGGGCATATCCGATGCCGGCACAGGCTTGTACAATGAGGGGAATGGCTTCCTCGACGCTGAATCGACCACGCTGGCGAAGGATGGTCTTGAGGTCTTTGCCGGGCAGGTATTCCATGACGATGAACAACTGACCGAAATCGAAACCGAAATCATGCACGGTGACAATGTTCGGATGTGAGAGGTTCGCGGCAGCGCGCGCTTCCATTTTGAACCGTTCCTGAAACGACGGATCCTTGGAATAATTTTCGTGCAACACCTTGATCGCGACGTACCGTTCGAGCATCAGGTCACGCGCGCGAAACACGTTCGACATGCCCCCCGTGCCGAGTGGTTCGAGTAGTTGGTAGCGTTTGTTGAGAAGTGTGCCGGATTCCATGGTCGAAAAGATTATATCATCTTGAATTCAATCAAAAGCCCCCGCGAATCGCGAGGGCTTGGTTTTGAAGTGCGGATTCAAATGAACGCGTTAGACGTACTTTTCTCGCAACACGGAGGAGATGTAATCCATGGTGGCGACAACGATCGCGATGGCGAGCATTTGTGCGCTGGCATCGCGGTAGTTCAGCAAGTTGATGTTTTGCTGTAACAAGAAGCCGATCCCGCCGCCGCCGACAAAACCGATGATGGTGGACATGCGCACATTGATGTCCCAGCGGTACATGGTGTAGGAAATGTACGGCGGGACGATCTGCGGAACGACCGCGTAGACAATCGTCTGCAAGCGGTTCGCACCAGTGGCTTGCACAGCCTCCAGCGGACCAGCCATGATGCTCTCCACCTGTTCGGAATACAATTTGGCAAGCGAGGCGATGGTATGGAGCGCCAGCGCCAGTGACCCGGCGAACGGACCAATGCCGACCCACACAACGAAGACGATCGCCATGACCAGCGCTTCAACGGAACGAAGCGCGTTGAAAATGGTGCGAGAAACGTAATAAAGGGTCAGTCCGCTTGGGACAGGCTCAGTTGATTTATAACGCAGGCTGGCAAGAAGCCCAAGAATGGCGCCGATTCCACCTGCATAGAGATAGTAAAGGTTGATATCCTTGAACAGGTAGAACCAGTTGATGATCGCCATCAGCATGATCGCGAGCGCGGCACCCGCCACGATCGCGAGAATCACATGTGCCGCCCTCGAGAGCGAATCCTTGCGGCGACTGAGCGCTTCGCCCCACCGACCGGCAAAGCTGTTGAAAACACCGGCAACCGCGAGGGCAACAAGAACCCGGACAATCGTGTTCAGGATATCTCCGAGATCGCGGATGAACCGGCCAAGAAACCCAAAGTTGCCCAATGCAGCATCCAACGCGTTTCCCCACGTAAGCATCAGGGAGGAAAGCAGGTATAAGAATATGATGAAAATAAAAGCGGCAACGATCATGACGGCAACGCGAAGAATTCGAGTGTTCGTTTCCGGTGGTTTTGTTTCCTGTTGCGGTAATGCCCAACGGAGACCGAACCAGACCAGTATGGGGGAAAGAACCGTGCCCGATACGGTCATCATCATGTTTCCCGTCAGCGCCTGACTAACTTGATAGGACCAGCCTGCCAACTGCAGTCCTAGGAAGAGTCCTACCGGGATCAACAGAATGGAGAGGGATACTCCCAGCAATGAACTGGTCACATCTTTCATCAGGTTTCGTGCGGCAAAGAAACTTAACGGAATGGCAATAATCACCCCAAGAGTTGTAGCGAGCAGGGCTAGAAATACGGTTTCGATGATCTTGTCCCACGTATCGTAGGCGGTTCGCGTCAAATGAGGGGAACCAATATTGCGTCGGGTAATGGCGACGATCTCATGCGCGTCTTCACTGGGACGATTGGGCAACAGGACTTCGGCTTGGAAATTGCCAAAGCGATCGATCTCGATACTTTCGAGTTGCAGATTAACCCCACTTTCAAAAGGAACAAGGTTCAGCGGACCGCGGGTGAGCGGCTCAAAGTTGTATCCCTGCACTTGAACTCTTGTGCGCGGGTCGCTACAGGCGGGCGTAACGACCATGTAGGGTTGCGTGGTGTCGACAATGGGTTCGGGTGTGAAGCCTGCTTCCGGGCAGGGAATCATGATCGGAACGCGTACGACGAATTCTTCTTTTTCATATTCGATGATGTTGGGTCTGGCAAGCGCGCGCAAAATGCGAAATAGCTGTTCGCGGCGGTTTTCAGATTTGGTCTCGGCAAGGTTGACCTTGGTGACTTGAAAGCCGTAGGCATAGACCACGAGCGCGAACAATACGAAGAGACCAACTTTGAGGGAACGAAACTTATCGGGCTTCCTGTTTTTCATCGGCGCCTCATCATCCTACACGCTCTGCATCGCGGCCGTAAATGTCCTTGAATTTGGCATCATCAATATCCTTGGGCGGACCATCGAACATGAGCGTCCCCTGGTTGAGTGCCACCACACGATCAGCGTAACGATGCACAAGGTCGAGGAAGTGCAGACTACACAACACGGTCATGCCATCTTCTTTGTTTATTTTTTCAAGATATTGCATGATGCTATGCGCCAGAACCGGATCCAAACTTGCGACCGGCTCGTCGGCAAGGATCATCTCCGGGTTTTGCATCATGGCGCGCGCGATCCCCACCCGTTGTTGCTGACCTCCGCTCAATTCATCGGCGCGGTGCGTGGCTTTATCCGCAATGCCGACTCGTTCCATTTGTTTGTAGGCGTTCTCCATGTCACTTTTGGGGAAGCGATTCACCAAACTCCAGGCCGGGTTGACATAACCCAATCTACCCGCCAATACATTGGTCAATACCGACGAACGATGGACGAGGTTGAAGTGCTGGAAGACCATGCCGATCTTGCGCCGGATGCGTCGCAGTTCATCATCCGAGGCGTCGGTAACATCCATATCGTTCCAATAGATTTTCCCGGCAGTCGGTTCGATCAAGCGATTGATGCATCGCAACAGTGTAGATTTACCTGAACCGCTCAAACCAATGACCGCCAGAAACTGGCCCTTTGGCACATCGAAACTGACGTCGGTCAGGGCTTGCACACCGCCATCGTAGATTTTCGTCAACTTTTGAATTTTGAGCATGGTGATTCACCACCAGTGAAGGGATTTGTCCGTAGTGGAAAATCCCGGACAGGATTACCTGTCCGGGATTTTTTATTGTAGCACTGGATTAGTTGCCAAGACCTTCGAGGGTGATGCCGGCGGCTTCGACCATCTTGCGAACGAAGTCGTATTCGGCGTCGGTGGCGGTATCAATACTTGTCCAACCGTAGAAGTCCTGGTTGCCGAGAGATTCATTCCAGGCTTCGGTCTGCGAGAAGGCAATGAGCGCTTCTTCGATTTGAGCGCGCAGGTCAGCCGGGAATTCAGGACCGAATGACAGCGTATCGTTGGGGATATCGCCAGAGATCATCAGGATGCGAGTCTTCTGGATGATATCGGGCGCCTCGGTGCGTACACCTGCGCGAGCATCGAGAACGCGATAGTCCGCGTTAGGTCCGCATAAGAGGCGTGAACCATCCGCATTCGGGCCGCAGGATTCTACAAATTCAGCTGGAATATCCGGGTTTTCCTTCGACCATTGTATGCCGCCTTCCGGCGCGAGGTATGGGCTGTAGAAGGTGGTAGCAAAATCCACCGAGCCGTTGTAGAGCGCAAGCGCGGCGCCGTTGTGGCTTCCGCCGGTTTCAAACGGAACGGGGTTGATGCCAGCTTCCTGGAACATTACGAGCGGAACCATATAGCCTGACGTTGAACCCGGATCGCCGTAACCCCAAGTGAGACCGTCGAGGTCTTCGATGGAGTCAATATCGCTATCACGCGGGACGAGAATTTGCGCCCAGTATACGGAATAGCCGAAGCGAACGGCTTTGAACGCAACATCCACGCCGCACAATTGGCTGGCGAGCGCATACCCGAGACCGGGGATGAAGCCCATTGTGTCTGCAGGTGAAGCGCACATTTCTTCAATGGTGGCGGCGTACGAGGTCGGCACGACCACTTCGAAAGTCAGGCCTGTGGCTTCATTCAACGCGGCAGCCATCACTTCACCACCGCTGACGATCACTGACGCATCCACCGACGGGACGAACAACACCTTGATGGGGTGTTCCGGCGAACCGATCGCCGGTTCGGGCGTGGCTGTGGGCGGGGGAACTTCTGTCGGCGGTACCGCAGTGGGCGCGGGCGGCTCGGTTGCAACCGGGGTGGCAGGTGCACAAGCCGTAATCGCCAGTGCGAAGACCGTCATCGCGGCGAGAAACAGATACAACTTTTTCATATTTCTTCTCCTCTTGAATATTGAGTTTTTGGGAACGAGTTTTCCCAACAGATTGATAATACAGCCGATTAACAAATTATACAAGTGACATTCGTTTCCAAGTTTAGATAATGTCAGACAAATTTTTGAACAATCGATGAACACTGGAGAGTCAAACAAAGAACCTGCTTCCCACGGGAGAAACAGGTTCAAGTCTGGATATGAAGCGTTCGTATTATTTGAGTTCGTACGTCACGCTGACGGTGACCGTGAAGGTCAATTGTCCTGGCTGGATGGGCACTGCAGAAGCCGCCTCGCCTCCGCCGCCTCCGCCCCTGCCGTCATAGACCGGGTAATACTGGCTGTCGGTGAAACTGATCGATCGGATCTCACCAACCTGCATGCCCGCGGCTTCGGCAAGTTCCTGAGCCTTTTCCTTGGCATCCGCAATGGCATCCGCGCGGGCTTGCTTGAGCGCGGCATCCTTGTCCGCCACGTCAAACTGGATGCTGTTGACGGTGTTGGCACCGGCGGCGATCACTGTATCGAGCAGGTCACCGAGTTTGGCGAGGTCGCGCACGGTGACGTAGACCGTGTTGTCCACCGAATAATACTTCTCGCCGGTCGAAACGCCGGTCAATGGGTCGTATTTATCGAAGGGCCAGATGCTGAAGCTCGTGGTGCGGATGTCCTTGGCGTCGATGCCGAACGCGGTCAACGCTTCGATCATCTTCTGAGTCTGAGCGTTGTTCTCCGCAACCGCTTCCGCGGCGGAAGGCAGTTCGGTGTGAACGCCCACATAAATGTACGCGATGTCCGGCACAAGGTCGGCAGTGCCGGTGCCCACCACACTAAGGGTGGGAGTCTCTGCAGATGACCCGCCCGCGGCCGGCGCGCACGCGCTTACGACGAGGGCAAACAAGGCAAGCGCTGTAAATAATATGGATTTGGTTTTCATTTCATACACTCCTTTTTTATATGATTGGCAGGAAAAAGACGCCGGGCGCGCCGGAAAGTTCCCGCGCCCGGCTTGAATTTTAGTCCATTTGCCTGTACAATCCGTGTACATTTGTTCTATGCCTGTTAACTACCAGGATCTCCATACACGTATTAAAGCAATCGGCGCTGGCACCCAGGAAAGAAAAAAGAAGAAAGAGGATGCCCAAACGCGAGCCCGAGAGCTTTTTGCATACTTTAATTCAAAGTTGGACGAACTTCGCTCCAAAGTGGACACTGCAAAAGCGGTGGATTCAAATATACGGTGCGCCTATCCACTGGATGAGGATATTGCCTCATCTCACCTTCTGCCCGATACTTCCAAAGAAGCGACCTTAATCGCCGCTGACGGTTCTCAGATATTCCCAGACAGGCATGCGGCACTTCAGTATTATGTAATCAATGTAGGGATAATAGCCATGCAGATCGGTTCCGGAAGCGCTCCCGATGTGATTACGGAAACAAAACTCCGCATGCTTGAGGAATTTGACGATACTTTTTTTAGTGACAGCCAAGTTGCTTTACAGCGAGACTTGGCAGAACGCACAAAATTGCTGGAGGTCGCGAAAAAATATAAAGGAACTGTTATTTCTCTAACTGAAGGACAGTTGGAACTTTGGGGAGCTACAGACAACGACAATTCGAGAGAATTTGAAAAAAGCCTGAAAGATTACATGGACGCCCTCAAAGAAATGGAAAATCAAAAAGTAATCACATCCGGTTATGTAGATAAACCAGGGGCAAACTGGGTAGTGCGCTTGTTGGAAATTGCGATGATTCCGCAAGACGAATTAGCCAACCTGAATCGATATCATCCTTTCCCCGGCGTGACAGATTTATGGCTCTTTGAGAGGATTCTGAAGAAACACGAGCGATCTGCCATATTCAAACTTCAAGCAAAGTCGGCTGAAAAATATACAGACTCCATTGCAATTCACTTTTTTTACATAAACGTAGGCGACGAAACGAAACCGAAAATTGCGAGAGTTGATGTGCCTCTATGGGTTGTAAACGACAAGGAAGCGTTGAACAGTTTGCACTGTGCTCTGATCGAACAAACAAAAATCATGGGGCATAAGCCATTTCCATATCTATTACATAGGGCACACGAAATAGCGGTTGTAACGAATAAAGACAAGGAAGAAATTGATCAGATGCTCGCGATTGAGATAAGAAACAATGGCGGTGAAATAGGTGAAAAATCCGGCAAACAGTCCGCGAAAGATCTGAAGGGAAGAACAAGAAAATAAATCGTAGGGGCAAGGTCATCTCGCCCTGGGCGGGCAGGACGCCGCCCCTACAGAGGAATGAATCATGACACAACCAATCGAAATCGGACGGTTACTCCGCGCAGGGACCACAGGCTTCATCGCGGGGTGCCGCGTCAATCAGCTGGATGCGCCTTCGTTCGGAGCGCTGGTGCGCGCTCCACTGGGAGGTGGGTATCAGATCTTCGGGCTGATCTACGATATTCACATCGACGATGATGGGCTGGTGCGCCAACTCGTCACAGCGGATAACGTCAGCGCAGAGGTGATAAAGGATAACCGTGAGAGAAGAATCGTCCCCGTTGAAATGTCCGTGCTGGCGGTGGGATACGAGCAGGACGGGAGGATCTTCCATCTATTGCCGCCGCGTCCGCCGCTGAGTTTGGATGTGATCTATCTGTGCGACGAGAAAGATATGGCGCGGTTCACGGAGCGCTTCGGGTATTTCAGGCATATTTTGAACAATCAAGAAATCCCTGTTGGTGAAGTGGTTGCCGCGCATATTTTGCAGGCGCAGTCCGCGCACAAGGATAAGAGCTGGCAGGAACGGGCAACGCATGAAGTCATCACGTTGTTGCGGGATGATTACCCGACGTTGATGAGTGTGCTGGGCGCGTTGAGTGATGTGGCAATATAATTAGATATGAGACCTTACGCAGCCAAGCGAACAGGTTGCATTAAATTGAGCTTATGATAGGCAGATTGACGAGCAGAAAAATAGAGTTTGGATTTGAGAGCAAAATGA
>DAOTZF010000172.1:0-48345 GCA_034434415.1 Anaerolineales bacterium
TGACTGGTTGGCTTGTATTGCCGCATCCTGTCCAACGATGAAGAATGAAATCTTTAATTTCCATCCGTCGAGCAGTTTCAGAACTCGCGGGACAACCAAGTCAAGGTAAGATGGGAAAGCCTCCCACCCCGGGTCACCGTGCGTTTTCATATAGGACCATTTATTATCTAGATCCAAGGAAAGACTGGCAATGGGTTTCGTTTTTGAGATCATTGGTTATTCCTTTTGGGTTTGCCCCAGTGAAATGGATGAACATTGAAAACGTCAGATTCTTTCAACCCGCGTGTCTTAATCACAGGGTTGAGTAGAGATCGACCAAATGAATCTAGGGTATGTCGCGGCATCGAAAACAAGTCCTACATCTCCCTCTCTAGGTGTGACAATATTCGCGGGAGGGATGCAAAGCTACGTTGCACCAATTCGACCAACGCCAGCCCAGCGAACGGAATTAATACTGCATCCACAGGCAGGCGATAACGGATCAACGTCCACGTGAGAATATGAACGCCGGAGTAAACGATGGCAAAGAGGAGCATCAATCCAACCGGAGAAACAAGCAGGTCATTTCGATTCTGCTTGATGGCAAGAAACAGACCGTAAAGCATAAAAGGCAGGAAGATTCCGAAACTTCCAATGCGGGAGATATTGCTCAAGGTTGAGGATTCGGGCGAGTACCAGAACATGAAATACGGCGGTATGCGGCTCAACGATAACAACGCGTATCGCCCGGGATCATCCGTCACGAATTGAATGCCGCGCTTTAACAGTTCCTGGTCGAGTGCCGCTTCATCAAGATGGCGGACTTCTTCAGGGATCAATTCCTGATAGGTCTCGGTCGGAAGGATGGGAATGAACTTCGTCCCGTAGATGGGATGGTTGCCCCAGAAGAATGCGTACCCCGAATTGGTATTGAGCAGAACAAACCGCCCAAAGCGGGAATAGTTGAAATACGTGACCGGCAAAATAAGGAGGACAACGATGAGGAGGGATAAAACGGTCGGGGTGAGGGGCAAACCTCCCCTGCGTCGGAAACGGGCGAACCACATCCAAAGAAAAAGGAATGGAACAAACAGCAGGAAAACCTGTCGTAATAGGATGGTTATCCCGAGCGAAATGCCCAGTGCGATTCCAAGCATTGCATCTTTTTGTTTATCCGTATTTTGCGCGAGGAGCAGGGCAACATACAAGCTGAAGAGGATTGCGATGATATAGAACGGCTCAGTCATCAGCGCCGCGCCATAATAGAAGAAATACACATATACAGCGGTGATCGCAGACGCCACAAGGCCGATATTTCTCGAAAAGATCTTTTCACCGATGCGAAATGTAATGTATGGATGCAGGATACCGACAATAACGGCTTGTAAGATTCGCGCCACAAGAGGTTGAGGACCGAACAAGGAATAGACAAGCACGAGATATAACGTGTAGAGAAAACTCCAATGCGCGGTAGGTGCGCCGGCAGGGGTGATGGGCCACCACTCCTCACCAAAAGTAAAGCCAAATCCGCCCACAACACGCAAAGCGAGGTTGTGATAGGAAACCTGGTCGAAGATTCCCGGCAGTTCAACGACCGTATTCCCCATCGCAATTGCAACAACCACGCGCAGGAAAACAGACACTGCCAGAATCAAGAACAGTGGTTGTGCAAGGATACGGTTCAATGAGGTATTGCGATTTGTTTTATGATTCATAGATCGGTTTCATGGCAGAGAGTACCGCCTGCCAGTCATATTTCGTTTCTGCGAGACGTCTCCCATGGCTGGAGAGTGTTGCTTGCAATCCGGTGTCATTCAACAATTTGATCACGTGATCGGCAAAATCTATGGCTGTGTCTGCCACCAGCACATCCCTGCCGGGTTCGGCGTGTATGCCTTCCAACCCGACCGTCGTTGTGACGACCGGCATCGCGTATGCGAACGCTTCAAGGATTCGGACGCGCATCCCGCCTCCAGCACGGACTGGTACCACCATCAACGCGCTTTGCTCCAGATAGGGCGGGAGTTCAGGAACATAACCCGTGATTCTCACATCATTCGGGTTGCGAGCCGCAAATTCGAGAAAATCCTGCGGTGGGTTCCTGCCAATGATGGTGAGCGTTGCATCAGGCACGCGCTCGCGAATCAGCGGGAATGCTTCGTTGAAAAACCAGCGGATACCATCTGCGTTTGGCGGATAATGCAACGTACCAAGCGTAACGATATTTTTCGAGTCACGCTTGCGCCGAATCGGCTGCAACTGCTGTGTATCCGTTGCGATCGGCACGACCATTATTGGGGCAAGTCGCTCACGCGGCATTGTTCTCGTACTCTTCCATGCTTCTTCGAGACCAACCCGGTCTACCTCCGTGACTGCCAGTACATGGTCTACCTGCTTCAATAACTCGCCTTCGTAGCGTTTCACGCGTTTTGCTTCCACTCCAAGAATCGGTTTCAGGAACCAGCGTGCGTTCCCCTGCATCCGTTCCACGATCGTCCAAGTCGCATTGTGCGCGTCAAAGATGACTTTGGGCTGTTTACTATTCGCCGATTTGGCACCGCGCAAGGCAAATTGCACCATGGTCAACTGGTCAGCGTGGATACAATCGTACTCACCCCGCTGCACCAGATCATTCACCAGATCCTGCATGGAGGGCAGGTCATCCCGCTCCACCAAAAACGGACGACCTGTGAGATAACTACGAATCATATAACCTGCATCCGCCAACCGCGAACGGCGGATCGGCACAGCATGGACTGTTTTACATACCTTTTCGAGCGCAGACAAATACTGTACCTCTTCTGGACGAACAAAAGATACCAAAGTTACAGAATATCCATAGCCAGCAAGGGCTCTGAGAACATGCCAGGTTTTCACACGAGGTCCCGCGTCCGGAGGAAATGGCACGATCTGGGTAAGGAATAGAATGTTCATCGGGAAATTAAATTTCAGCCACGGACCTTCACCAGATTCACACGGACGCATCGATCTATCCGTGAAAATCCGTGGGATCCGTGGCGTATAGAATACGACGAAAAACGCTATTTCAAGTTAAGACACAATGACATTACGTCAAGGTTCGAGCGTAATTCCTTCTTCGCCTGATCGTTCTTCGAAGGAACAAAAAAGCCAAGGCACCAAACCAGCAATTTCATTATGCTCATTACAAAGAACAGCAGGCGCAGGAAAAAGGTGCTTACAAATCCATAATTTTTTTTGTAGAACATCATCTTGCCGCGATAGACCATTTTTCGCCGCTTCCAGCGGTCCATGCTCCGCCCGCCAAAGTGGATGATCGATGAATTCGGCAGGAAAAACACCTTCCAGCCCGCTTTGTTCAGGCGGAATTGCAAATCCGCTTCATCGCCGTATATGAAATAACTTTCATCAAGTAAACCGATCTCGTCGAGGGCGGCGCGGCGCACCAGCAGGCACGCCGAACTCATCCAACCCGTCGCCTTGATCTCGTTCGAATCCCCGTGGGAAGGATAGCCCGGCCAGATCAATTCGCCGATGCGTGTGACGATGAGAAATTCTTCCAAGAAGGTGGAGAAGGGGGCAAATCCTGATTGAAACGAACCGTCAGGATTCAACAACTTCCCAGCCGCCGCGCCCGCATCGGGATGAGTATCCAAGAATTCCACGAGCACATCCAGAGCAGGTCCGTTCACAAGCGTATCGTTATTCAACAGTAAAACATATCGCCCATTCGTTGCCTCGATACCCTGGTTGCTGGCTTTACCCAACCCGACATTTCCCGAGTTCTGGATCAACTTTACCTGCGGGTATTGTTGCGCCAGCATCTGCTGGCTGCCGTCGGTGGAACCGTTATCCACGACAACGACATCGAACGAACTCTTCAACCCGCCCTCAAACAGGGATTTCAAACATGGGTCAAGATACGCTTTGTTGTTCCAACACACCAAAACAATGGACATGTCCACGTTAGTATCGCCTCTCCTCCCGACCTTCGGCTTGCTCATCGTTTCCTGCATCGTTTACTCCTCCCGGTATTTTTTATCGAGATCGGCAATTTCCTCGTATGTGCCTAGATCAATATATGTGCCATTCTTCATGTGCACACCTTTAAACTTCATCCCTGAAGTGATCCCGTCATTCATGATCTTTGCAAAATCTGAGATGCCTTCTTCGTACACGCACTTGTGCAAATACTCGGTGAACTTCGGACGCCATACAATACACCCCCACATCTCGGTCAAATCAGTCTGCCTGGGCTTGTCCACGATCTCAATCACTCGGCTGTCTCCATCCATCTTTACCATACCGAACTTTTCAGGTCGGTCTGTGGTGAACATGCCGAACAGCACATCGTCATCAGATGAGGCAGCTTCGTGAACACGCTTGAAAATGTCGTTCGGTTGCATCAATGTATCAGCCATACCAAAGAATACCGTTTTCTCCTTGATCAAGTGATACGCGGAATCCAATGCATGGGCAAGCCCGGGCGAAGTGGATTTCGTCTTTCCCTCCACCACCTCCTGCACCACATAGCTGATATCACATCCGAAGCGTTGTCCGCTCCCAAAATACCCCATCAGCTGGTGCTTGGTCTCGTTGACCACGAACACAATGTGCTTTAAGCCCGCGTTCGTCAGGTTATCTACAACGAATTGCGAGATGGGTTTGTAATGATTATTTCGAATGACAGGATATAACTCTTTCGGATACGGTAAACCCAACCGAACACCCTTCCCTGCCGCGGGAATCAAGCCAATTAATTCTTCCATGGGAACCTTATGCGTTTATGAAGTTTTTTCTTTCAGGTAGATTTGTTGAATACTGACTAGCCCCCCAAAGAATATCCACGGGAGGATACTAGCTCTGAAACCTTCCAGGCCAATATTGTAAGCAAAGGGTAGCACCCAATCCACCAGGAATGCAGCAACCACCACACCTGCCAATCCGCCAATCATGCAATAAATGTAAGCTCGCGAGAACCCATCCTTTAGTTTATCCTTGAGAAACCACGCCAACAAACCAATCTCGAACAATATCCATAGGAAGGAAAGTAAACCTGCAATTCCGGTTTGGGCGATTATGTCAACGTATTGGCTGTGTGAATTAAATTGAAGGTAATAACCGCGAAGATTGAATAGTGATGCATACCAGTAATAATTGGCAAAACCGAGCCCAAACAACGGACTCGTTCGGCTGATATCCAAAACAACCAGCCAGGCATCTATGCGAGTGTCCCAACTATATTGATCAGTCGAAATGAGTTCCTGCGCAACTATGCCACCATAAATTAAAGCAAGTGGAATACCCAACAGGATGAGTTTCGGGTAGCGCAAGGCAACAAGCACCATAGCAGCAACTGCCGCAGGCACCCAGCCGGATTTCCAATCATTCTGCTGAACAAATGCAACAAAAAATGTAAAAACAAAAATAATAAATAACAGAATCCGGTTCCGCCAGCTTAGCTCATCATTGAACAGCACTTGTCCCAAGGTAATGGCAACCATCCACATCCAAAACATGCTGTTAGCATAAATGCCCTCTTGATAGATCGCATCAACAAGATCAAGATTTACGGCATTTCCTAACACATAAACCGCCCCTAACCCAATAAACGTCCACACAATGTATTTCAGCCATTTGATATCTTTGATCAGGTTAGCCGTCATGATCATTGTGGCGAGGGAAAAGAAATAGATTGCGAAACCACCTAATTGGGCATCGAACGGAGCCTGCTGGCCGAACGCAAACCACGCAACCTGCCCCAACCCAAAAGCCACGATGGACACTGCCATCAAGTAAATTACGGGTCGGATCGCCCGTGAACTAATGAAATTGAATTCCCTCTTGACAATGAACATATCCGCCAGCCAGAGAGCGCAAATCAGAATCACTGTCAAAATGGAGGCATTGAAACCGCCCGGTCCGGAAAAGGGTACGAACATGCCCCCGAAAAGGAGAATGAAATACCCCAATCTCAATTCTCGCATCAGAATCAACAAGCCCGTCAGCCCCACCAAAACGGCAAAAATACCCAAGAACATCAGCTCTGTACCCCAATATGCAAGCACAAGAGTCACCATCATAGTGGCAACGATAATCATATACCGGACAGCCCTCTTATCCAGTGAGACCCTGCGATGGAAAGAGAAAAAACGAAGATCGAAGTTGATGTTCATTTCTGTTCACCAAACCTTTCAGACTCTATCAGCATTTCGATGGGAACGAATACCCTTGCCATGCTAAACATATCCATTCTCAAGCAAATACCTTATTTAAGGATAACACGGTTAAACCTACAATGAGTTGAAACTTTGCAACAAAACTTCAAACGATTTACTCATCACTTCGAAACTATATTTTTCCCTGACGAGCCTGCCCCCTTCCTCGGATAGCCTATCTCGAAGACCAGGATCCTCAAGAATACGAACTGCAGACTCAGCAAAGCCAAGGGGATCATCCGCCAGCAACACATTTTTTCCATGCACGACTTCCAGCCCTTCCGCCCCTTTGCTTGTACTAACCACAGGGATTCCTAATGCAAGGGATTCGAGTATTTTGAGGCGTGTACCACCGCCACTCCAAAGCGGAGCAACCGCCACCATCGAGGAGGCGAGAAGGGGCCGAACATCATCAACATGACCAGCAAGGGTAATCTGTTGATTTGACGGCAAGGGCAAATCTGCATGATCACCTGTGATAATCAAATGCGCCGATGGGATCTTTTGTAGAATCAGCGGAAAGACCCTTCCGACGAACCACTGCATCGCCTCATAGTTTACAGGATAACGAAATGAGCCAGTAAATATCAATCTTCCAGGAATTGGCTTAACGTGCACTTTCTTGTAATCATCTACGTTCAAGCAATTGGGAATTACAACGACCTTCTGCCTTCCGGGAAAATATTGCGATACCTGCTCCGCTTCCTTATCGGAAACAACCGTGATTGCTTGAAAAAAATTGAATAGCTTTGCAAGATAATGACGGAGTTTCACCCAAGTTATTTTTCGTCGCAGATAATCTTTGTAACCCATTTGTGGGTACATATCAGGTAAAGTTAACCCGATTTCAAGTTCCTCAAAAATCGAGGGTGTATTTTTAAAATATGGATAATATGCAGCCATGGATAATTGTGATGCGATTACAAGATCATAACGACGATCTTTCAGTAAAGTTGAAATCTTTTCTGCCATCTCGGGAGAAAATGTATCAACTATCGAGCGAGGCTTTAAACTCAAAAATCCTAACCTAGCTCGAACGCTTTTCGGATTATATTCCCGCCACGGGACAATATGCAAATCCGAACAAATGGACAGAACTTCCAACGCTTCGCTCTCACTTTGTGTCTGATCGCTGAAACTCAGCAAAGTCACTTCGTGATTGGATTTCAACGCGCGCAAAAGGTTATAAATTCTCAGTTTGGAGCCGTTGCTAGGTGGGTAAGGGAACCAACGCGAAAGAAAAAGAATCTTCATGTCTTTGCGGTTGAAACCAGATGAGCACCAATTTCTTCGGTCATGCGCTGGATGTCAAACTTGCTTATGGCAGTTTGTCGAGCGGATTCCGCCAGCCGCTTGCGAAGTTCAGGTGCTTCGACCAATCTTTTAATCTGCGCTGCCAATTTCAGTGGATCATCGGGAGGAAAGGTCAGCGCATTCTCATTCTCCATTAAAACCTCTCCTGCTCCACCAACCCGGGTACCAATAATCGAAACTCCCGAAGCCATTGCTTCCACGAGTACGCGCCCAAATGGCTCTGCCCAGATAGATGTGAAAAGAAATATATCAACATTTCCGTATAATGACGGCAGCGACTCCTTGGGCTGGGCTGGGGTTATTTGCACAAACTTCTCAAGACCCTCTTTCGCTACCAAATTTCGGAGGAAAACCTCATAATCAGACTCGCCATCCCCAACAATTATCAACCGGATATTTTGTAGCGCATGTGTGTGCACTAAACATCCAACCGCCTGAATAGCCGTATGAACTCCTTTTTCCCTGGATAGCCTACCGACGAACAATAAGGAGATGATATCCTTTTCATTCCTCTCTTTTCGATGGCTTTGAAGATACACTTGAGTGTCAATCGCACCATAAACCACTTGTGCCTTTCGAATTTTTACCTGTTTCCTTTCAAACTCATCAAGCATGAATTTTGAGGGAAAGAGAACACATTCAAAGCGCAACGAGGGTCGTATTTCACCAGCAAGGATGGTCTTAGCAACAGGTTTTAAGAACCCTTTTGGAATTCCTGTCAATATATTCCGTGCAGGAGCATCCCAAAATCCTTCAAACGGACTGGGAAGCATAGGCCAATAGTCGCCCATATAATACACCACACGATTTCCCATGCGGTCTTCTAGCAAGGCAGGGATAGAATGGTGCAAATTCCACATCCCCCAAATCAACACAGCATCCGGCTTAACCTTGTCAAGGAGATTTCTTACACGGGAAAGATTATCACGCTCCCGTTTTACCCTGTGGGTAAAAAACTGAAAAGCATTCTTGAGCGATGCTATCTCCAATTCAAGATGGAGGATACGATGAATCCACTTCGGTTCGACGATATTCAATTGTGACAATCGATAAGTACTGGTCAATATATGAACTGTATGACCGCGTTCCATTAGCCCTTCTGCCACCTCCTGGCACCATTGCTCATAGCCTCCTCGACTGGCAGGCGGGTAAAAATTTGAGACAAACAGGAATCTCATCGAATTTTATGCGACCTTCGAAAAGTTCGACCGAATCACATTGAGGAGGTAGGTTTCAATTCCTGCAACCATGTTATCCAATGAAAATTTCCCCAATGCAAGAGCCTTACCCCGGCGAATTAATTCTCCCGTATCTTTGGATCCGCTCAATAGGAGGGCGATTCGAGATGCCAAAGCACCGGCATCACCCGCTGGGTAAAGGAGATCGCCATCATACTCTGCAAAGATTTCCCTGCTTCCCCCCACATCCGAGCCGATGACAATCAGATTGGCGAGCATTGCTTCGATGATCGTTCTCCCAAATGGCTCGGGCCATATTGATGTGAAAAGGAAAACATCGAACTGACTCAATACGGCGGGGACAGCATCCCGTGAAATTTTTCCAGCAAATTTGACCTGGTCGCCGAGCCCGGATTCAGAAACCATCGAATGTAATCGGGCTTCATATTCAGGATGACCACTACCCAACACGGTCAATTGAACATGATTAGCAAGGTCCTGCGTTTTAAGAATATTAAGTGCCTGAATCGCTGTATGAACCCCTTTATCTTCGATTAGACGCCCAAAATAAATCATCCGAAGGGGCTTCACTCCAGACAGTTGAGATAATTTTGCGCTGGTGAAAAATGGCGCCGGATCAATCCCAATATGTAACACCCCGGATTCTGGAGGTATTGCGCCAGCCATCACCAACCTGCTTTTTACATATTCGCTGCAACACAATGTTCTACTGAATTTTAGAGAAGGAGGATATTGATCCATCTTTAATTTCGAAAAGGCAAGAGAGCGCAGGGGTCTTTTGAATTGCTCGGCAATCCATCTCCTGGCTGTCAAACGCCAGTAGATGCGATGTGGATCCTCGTCTGTTGGCCAATAGGACGCAATATAATAGACAACCTGCGCCGGCATCCATCTTTCAAGCCAATATGGAAGATTCAAAGACAGCAAATACATTCCCCAAATAACTACAACGTCGGGTGTGAAACTCTCAACGACAGATTGCAATTGAAAGAGATTAAACTTTTCCTGCGCAGGCCATCTTAGAAAAAAATCAGCCGGGCGATAGTAATTCAAATCTGCCTGTAGGTATAAGGATCTGATCACATCTTCTTCGCCATTTGAAGATGCCTCGACGCCATAACGAGAGGTCAGGATCTTTACAGAGTGACCTCGATTCTTCAACCCCTCTGCAACTTCCTGGCATATTTGCTCATAACCCCCAATGTCGTATGGAGGATACATATTGGTGAGAAAAAGAACACGCATTTCGACATCTAAGCGGACTGTGAGTGTTGGGAGTCAACGGATCGGTAACGTTTCTCGCGATACCAATCAATGATCTTAGGGTTGATGAAAGACTTAATAAGCGAACTGATGAAGGTTCGATCTAGTACCAATCTCCAATCTAAAATTGCGGCGCGCAGTAAGAAACTTCTCGCTTCAGTAAAACGCCTCGAACCATAATATAACAAGCCCAAGGCAAAATATGATTGGGAGTAAGCCGCCTTTCTCAATTGCGATGAATAACTTGGGTTTTTTACCTCTTCAAAGAAACGATCCAGCATATCTATCAAGTGGCGGGAACTGGAATCTAAGTTAAGACTGGCGAAGTCTCCGCGATAACCTTTAGGTTGTTCGCCACAACCCAGTTCATAAAATGTGTTGAGCCGCGTCAATAGTGCCGGACAAGCAACTATCATGTTTTTGAAGCTTTCATACGCGCGATCTGTCATTCGCGCTTGAAGATATTCGACCGTCGAAGCAAGATAAGCCTGACCATATGCACGCCTTTGAGCTTCTGTCCAGTCCTTATCTACAAGTGGTATTGGACCAAAATGCTTTTGAATCACAGCCAGGCGATTTTCGGTCTGACGAGATGGATCTGTGGACATACTATGTGGGAGTATTCGATGTCGTGTAAGAATATTTGTCACGCCTAATACTTTGTACTGGCCAGCTATTCTCAACCACATATCCACGTCTTCGCAAGCACGAAATTTAACATCAAATAAGCCAAGTTTGGCATAGCAGTGTTTGCGCACTAGTATCGATTCTGGCACAAGGAAATTCCCGTCCACTAATGCCTGAAACAAACGATCCGGGGGAACCAACCGCGCTTCAACCTGAGGGAGCGGTTGGTTCGCCACATCGACAAAACGATAGCCACAATAGACCGCTCCAGCCATCTTGTCCTCTTGTAGTATCGGAACTAAAACACTCATAAATTCCGGTTCATACATATCGTCGGCATCCAACACTCCGATGAACTCGCCTCGGGCTTGCTCGATTCCGGTGTTGCGTGCAGCGGATAATCCACTATTTTTTTGCCATATGTATTGAACCCGATCGCCAAATTCCTTCACAACTTCGCGGCTATTGTCGGTTGAACCATCATCCACTACAATCACCTCGAAATCACGAAAAGTCTGGTTCATGACGCTGGTAATTGCATCTCCCAAGTATTGAGCATGATTGAAATTGGGGATTATAACGCTTACGATAGGAACTGAGGGCATAGGTGTTTATATGAAATCGAAAGGCTGGCGAGCAATAATTGCTTTGAACAAGTGCTCGAGTCGAATGATATAGTGATCCCATGAATATTTTGATTCGGCATCATAACGCGCCCGTGTACCAAGCGCGTAACGGAGGTCAGGATTTTCAATTAATGTAGTAAGCGCATCAGCCAGCGCTGCACTGTCACCGGGCGGCACCAGCAGGCCGTTCCGACGATCCTGAATAACTTGATTGATCTGCCCAACCGCAGAAGCCACTACCGCGTTGCCCGAAGCCATGTATTCGAACAGTTTGAGGGGTGAGAGCCACATCTTTTGTTGCATGGAGGGATAAGGCACAACAGCAATATCAGCAGCGGCTACATACTTCGGCACTTCAGGGTGTGGGACAATACCAATGAACCTAACCGCATGGAGCAATCCCAAATCATCAGCACGTTTTTCCATCTCGGACCGGTGTTCACCATCACCCACCAAGACAAGCCGCGTAGCGGGATACGATTTTAATACAAGGCTGAAAGCGCTAAGTAAAGTCGGTACATCATGCCAATGAAAAAAGTTCCCAAGGAATAAAACAATGGGGTTGGTTTCGAAATTAAGTGATTTACGGATTGCAGCACGCGTCGCAGGGTTGGGTTTGAATTTTTCCACATCGACGGCATTCGGAAAGACAACCATCTTTTGCATTGGAACTTTCCATTCAGTATGTAGATGCTCACGACCTTCCTCTGACACACAAACGATACAATCAGCCACATTAAGATTGTAGCGCAGGATTTGTTTTGCACGCCAGCGGAGTAACCCCGTTACGGGCTTACCCATCGTGTCAAGCTCCATAATCTGGTCCGCCTCGAAGAATACAATATAAGGTAAACCAAGTTTTCGACTCGCCATTGCCAAACCTGAGTTATATAACCCATTACGTTCATAGACAATATCATGCCCAGGCAATACCTTCAGGCAGGCATCCATGTAGCGGTAATTGAAAAAAAAATTGAGATATGGGATACCCGCAAGTTTTTGCATCCACCACGCAGATTTACTCGCTATGTTGAACATTGAACCTGCTGTCCACGTACGACGGACCGGCACATCCTGAACAGGGTCTGCGGTAAGAACAAAATCATCCAGGGATTTAGGTGCAACAAATGTGAGACGATGGCCTCTATTCTTCAGACGCTTCACGAGATGGCGTTGAAGAACATAAGTGGCATCGGCAGGTTTCCCCTCCATGGCATCACGAAAGGGCTTCCATTCGGGCACACCGAGCGCGATCCGCATACCGTGTTTTTCTTTTGCGATATTATTATCTTGGGTCATGAAGATGGATCTCTAAAGAAAATCGTTTCTATTCCGGTTGCTACGCGGTGGAACCTGCTTTTGAAATTGAGCGGACAGGAACACCCATCGCTGTGCTATGCGGCGGTAAATCTTTCGTGACCACAGAATTTGCACCGATGATGGAGTAATCCCCGATCGTGACTGGACCAAGGATCTTCGCTCCTACACTGACATGAACATGATCGCCAAGGACAGGCAAACCTCCCCCTGGCGTCTTATATCCGATTGTTACATCCTGAAAAACAAGACAATTCACTCCGATGCGTTCCGCGTGAATAATCACATTGTAACCATGCTTGATAACAAATCCATATCCAATGGAGGGCACGCGAATCGAAATCGTATTACGCGGTTCGCGACTGGATTTTGCAACGGCTAACAAGACGCGATCAATGATGCTGGCAGGCTGGCCGATCCTGTAATAGAAAAGATTGCGGAACTCCTTCAGCGTTTCGGTATTCAATAGCCAGACTAACGCTTGGTCAGACGAAAGACTCGAAAGCGAAGGATTGATAAACCTGATCCAGCGCGGGATGTCTTTTTCGATAGACTCCCGTGCAATAGAACGCCGATACAAAAACAGGTGAAGCAGAGGTAATGCCATGCCGCAGTTTCTCAAGATCCTTAAGCTTCCGCAGAAAACCGTTTCACACGCTCACCATCACGCTTGATGATTCGCGCCGGCACACCTACCACCATGCAATTAGGCGGGACATCCCGCAACACAACGGCATTTGCTCCAATCACTGCGTTATCCCCGATGGTTATAGGTCCTAATACCTGTGCTCCGGCGCCAATGTATACATTGTTACCGATGATAGGGGATGGATCAACATCGTTCTTGTAACCGATCGTTACGCCTGAATTAATCCAGCAATTCTCACCAATCCTCCTGGGACCAATGATCGTGCCATATCCGAATTCGATATATAACCCAGGACCAATTTCACAAAAAGCGAACGCCGGTGTTTCATTTGGCGAATACAGGATGCGCCCAATAAAGAGTAACAGCTTGCCGGCCTTACCGGCATAAGTACCAAGTCGAAAATAAAATACATTTCTGAACTCAGGAAAGCTATCCAGCAACCAGGTGATGTTCTTCAAAGCGGAGTGACTCAACCGGCCTGGAGCACGAATCTCCACCCAGCGTTTCACATCAGCTTCGATTACGGTCCTTTGTGACGAGCGTTTGAAGAGAAGAATATGGGGAAATGACCTTATGGTTTGCAAAATAATCATACCATCATCCTTTTGTCATAGATGCCTTGTAAAAACGACCAGATCAGTTCAAACCAGAGGCACGCTGCACTAATATTCGATCATATACCGAAAGAAAATTCTCACAGACGGCTCCCGGTTGAAATGGCCCCTGCTCGTAGGAGTTCCGCGCCGACCTTCCAAGTGTTTCACGAAGGGATACATTCTCGACAAGAACCATGATCTTCTCGGCAAGAGAGAAGGGATCTTGTGCCGGACACAACAAACCATTTCGCCCATCAGAGATGAGTTCAGGTATCCCGCCTACGGTTGTGGCGATAATTGGTTTACCGTACGACATGGCTTCCACAAGTGCTACAGGTTGACCTTCAAGAATGGAAGGCATGACAAAAACATCTGTTTCTGCCATGATGTTCGCCAACTGCTCGCGGCTTGTAAATGCACCAGCCAATATCGAATCTCCATCCAAACCAAGATTCTGTGCTTGTGTCAGCAAGTCATCTCGTAGAGGGCCTTCACCATAAATACGCGCTTGAACATGAGGGTATTTTTTACGCACTTCTACGAGCGCTTCAAGCAGATATGAGAGCCCTTTTGTCTGGTAGAGGCGCGCCAAAGTTGTGAGGCGCAGGCTTGAATGGCGGGAAGAACCGTTGCTCTTCATCCACCCATTGGTGACCGGGTCGGGCACAAGTGGTCCTTGAACGACAATAGGTTTTGTTACTCCGCAGATGGTCCTCAATGCTTCTGCACTGGTCCCCGAGACCGCAATAACGACATCGGCTTTATTGACACTCTTATCGAAGCCATCCCACCAGTCGAAGCGCGAATCAGGCGTTTGATGTTCTTCATAAACAATTGGGAGATTTTTGGCATAAGCCCAATCAATGACAAATAGTAGTGTATTGGTATATCCCTGTATGTGCAGTATATCCGGCTTCCATGTTAACTTCCACCAAGACAGCATGAGCCTGACGAAAGGCTTACGTCGATCTGGGGTGAGGATACGCATGGCTTTACCCCTCAGCCAATGTTTTGCGCTTGTTATAGATTTCGATAGCGATTGCACGCGTACAAGCGATAGAGCAATCGCAGCGCTCCATACTAAAGGCGAAGCAATGAAGACCAATACAGTTGCAATTCTTTCTTTTGTATCCCAGTCAGATACCGGGTAGGAAACCCATTTCGGAAGGCTGATGAAACCGACGCCGTTCTTGCGCAATCGTTGCAAGTATTGATTATCCGGCTTTACCCATGCCGTGGACAGAACACTGACTTCATGGTCTTTTTTCCGCAAACCCACAGCCAACGTCACGCTGTATTCCTCCATACCCCCAAGTTCCTGAAAGTCAGGCAATATCATCCCGATTCGCATAAAGCAAAATCCTTTTTCCGAGTGCCCATCCAACCCGGAAACTTTTGGCGAAATGGACTACGCATGGAACTCAGAAACGCCTGCTTGCGAGCGTTCAGCCCTGCCAGCCACGAGAGATCTAAAAATTGAGCGCACAAGTATTGACAAGACACCTCGATTCATCACATGCTTTGGATATTCCGTCACCGCGCGCACCACCTTTTCCGGAACACGCTCGAAATTGCCCGAAAAATAGCTTTCAAAGGCTCGCATCACGAGGTACTTCTCGCGCAAACTTCTGGCTGATTGCCCTTGCCCGATCATCTCAAGAGATTCGGTCACCCGCTCAAGCAGGCTCATCGTTTTATTAAACTCGAATGCGGTTTCATAGCTAAGTAAATGTGAGAGGAAAAACAACACCATCTGCGGATGGATTTGCACTCCTAATTCCTTCGCACGGAGAAGTTGCACTTGACCACGATCTATCCGATTCCAAGCTACGGATCGCAATCCGCGCATCAGTGCACCGGTTGCCTTTGAGCGATCCAATTGCGCACCGAGCCAGGCATGCTCCGGGGGAAGTTGACGGATGATGCGGTCTATGACATCTTCATGATTCAGACTCTCGTCAGCAATACTTTCCGAGGTCATAAAGTCAATGAACTCAGACGGTTCACCCTCTAGCACTCGGGGATCCATTTCGACCAGTTCTCGCATGAACTTCTGGGCGAGATGAGTTTCCTCTTGCAGGTACGCAAGCGACATGACGACCATTAGATGATGTTTGAGTGCGAACTGGCCCAACTCAAGCGCATCTTTTGAGCAACGCGGATCGGCAAAAATTGCTGTCTGCGCACGCGCCACATCATCTAAACGTCCTTGCAGATTCTTTCTAGGTCGACCTGAGTGATAACGGCGGTAATTCAACACTCGGTCGATGCCAGCGAATTGACATCCAGCCAACGCGAGTCGACAAGGAAAATCGGTATCCTCCGCAGTTCCCATTGCCGGGTCAAATAATCCAACCTTGAATGCCCAGTCGCGTCGTACTACCATATCACTGGGTGCAAATGGGAACCCCAGAATGAGATCGACCAAGCCAACCTTCATGGGTGGGCGCCATATCCCCGCAATTTCCCTCGATGAGTAATGTAAATTGAAACGAGAGTTATAAGAAACGCCTACATCGGGATGTTCGCGAAGAAACGTTACATGCACTTGTAATTTTTCAGGAAGAAATATATCGTCGGCATCCAAGAGGGCAAGGATCTCCCCTTGGGATGCACGCATCCCGGTATTGCGGGTTGCCGGAAGGCGAGCATTTTTCTGATGGACAATATATTTCAACCGATCATCGTTAAAGCGGCGGATAACCTCTTCCGTATTATCGGTGGATGCGTCATTGACAACAATGATTTCAAAATTCTCATAGGTTTGATCGAGCACGCTCTGAATCGCATCTCCTATGAAATCGCCCTGGTTATAGGCTGGAATGATCACACTGACAAGCGGTGATTGCATTGCGAATTACTCCTAGATAATGTCAGCGAATTGGAATTCGACTTTCTTGAAAAATCGATATCCCAAGAGAAAGATGACAAAAGCGATAAGCGCTGAAAACAAAAGATATGATCCGGGGAATCTGTTGTAAATCAACACATCGCGATATGCCTCGATGATCCCCGCCATCGGGTTAAGAAAATAATACCGCTGGTATTTCTCCGGAACAGCAGATAGCGGATAAATAATCGGGGAGGCATAGAACCAGATCTGAAGGCCTAGAGTAATCAACGACTGAACATCCCGGTAAAACACGTTGGCAGCAGCACAGGCTAACCCCAACCCAAGGACCAAAGCCATCTGAATAACCAGTATAGCCGGCAGGAATAACCAGCTAACATGGAACAAAGGGATTCCAAAGATCACCATCAGGATCAGCAGAAGGATTGCCGCTATGCCAAAATCCATCAGCCTGGCAGACATGGCGGCAATAGGCAATGCCTCGCGGGGAAAATAGATCTTGGACACAAGATCCATATTGCCCACCAGGGATGCCGTCATATCCGCCAACGACGCGGCGAGGAACGTCCAAGGGATGACAGCCGCATAGGAAAAAACAGCATAGGGAACTCCGCCCGTATTTATCGGGATTATATAACTGAAAATGATTGTGTAAATTGCTGCAATCGCAGCAGGTTGAATGATTGCCCAGAGCCAGCCAAGCGCAGATTGTTGATACCGCGCACGGATGGTTCGGGACGTCCATGCACCGATTAATTCCTTTGTCAAGGACAGATTATATTGTGTCATTTTGCGTAGACTCCGATGAATGAGAAATTTGATTTATCTGCTTTTCAGGTGCGAGATCGGCTGCGACTACGCCGGGGGAAGAATTCCCATTCCATTTCCTTTTTGGTTCAAAGACACCATTCATTTCCTGATGGCTTAGAACAGAGCCTGTGACATAGAACCAGTCGGAGGAGGCAGTCGCTATAGTTTCTGCATCACTGGCATCCCTGAACAACACCTGGGCATAATAAGCCCCCCCGTACAATTGAATCGGATCCAACGTTACTGACACTTCTCCTGCGCCCTGCTCCACTGAAACAGGGAATTTATCGAGGGATGTACGCATCATACAGCAAGTCAAACCATCGGAACGGATAATTCGCACAACAACGTTGACTTCTCCAATACCTTTATACGCCACATAACGAACTCGAATTGTAACCGCCTTATCGTTTCGGGTCTCACCAACAGAAGCCCCACCTTCATCCAGAACCTCGGTCTTAACTATCTCGAGATCTCCTTCCAACTGAGTTTGATTTTCTCCTGGATTTTTGAGGTTGCCGGCACGACGTAAATTCAAGTCGCGGTCATAAGCAGCAATCACTTCCGCCGTATTTCCTCGTTGGATGATCTGTCCTCGCTCCAAATATAGCGCTGAAGTACAAACAGCCTGAACCAGCCAGAGATTGTGGGAAACAAAAATTATACTAGTGCCCTGCTCCATGAGATCTTGAATTCGCTTGATGCATTTCTGGCGAAATGTTGCATCACCGACTGCAAGCACCTCATCCACAAGAAGAATATCCGGGATATTGATGCACGCAGCTACAGCAAAACCAAGCCTGACCTTCATACCGGATGAGTAACGTTTTACCGGGGTGTCGATGAATCGCTCAAGTTCGGAGAAAGACACGATCTCATCAAAACGAGAGGCGACCTCATTTCGTTTAAGCCCCAAAATGATTCCGTTGAGGTAGATATTCTCGCGACCGGTTAGGTCGGGGTGAAATCCGGCGCCCAGTTCGATGAGAGCTGAGATTTTCCCCTTGGTTTCGATCTTTCCGGAAGTGGGCTTGGTGATATTAGCAAGTAGCTTCAGGGATGTGGTCTTTCCGGCACCGTTGGAGCCGATCATCGCAAGTGATTCACCTTGCTTCAACTCGAAGCTGGCATCGCGCAATGCCCACAAGACATTGTCATTCGGAGTACTCTTGATCGAAGGCTTGAGCGCTCTCTTTATTGCCTTCGATACAAGCCCAGGTAAGCTGGTACGAGTCAACCCGAGGTCATATCTTTTTGAAACATTAACAAAACGAACAGTATAATTCATTCAAACAACTCCAAAGTGAAATCTTATGCCCGCCGAGATCGCAATCGCCCAAGGGATCGAAACAAGGTAACGAGCAAACCTCGGTTCGCCATAAATTCAGGCCGCGTCAAGATCGCGTATTGAATGCTTCGCAATGCAAGCGAATATCTGCCTTTATTAAACTCGCGGAACGAACGATTGGCAAAAAACTCGCCTTTAAACCACCGCACAAGAGATGGCGTGCTCATCTTTTCAAGATACGGAGTTAGGGAGTGTAGTGCCAAATCCACATCACCGGGACCGTAAACAGTTTCACAACCCAATAGCTCCTCTGCCAAGGCATAATAAAAATATTGATCGATACGGCAACCAAGCCTGAGAGCCTCTGCCAAATCCAATTTACCTTCCTCGACCCTGCCCCATAAAATCGCACGAATCCCGTGCAATACAAACCCACGAGCAATTACCTCGTTCATATGCGGCAACATCCATATCATCTCCGCGGGTAACTGTCCAAACACTCGCGCGATTCGATTTTGATGATCCTCCTCTTTGACACTCTCAACAATTAGAAAGAAGAAGAAACGATAAGCTTGGACATCCAGAATAGAACGATCCAAATATATCGAGGAACGAAGCATTTCACGACCAATGGCTGTATCTCCTCGAACGAACGCTTCATACGCCAATTTGAGGTGGATTCTTGCCAATGCAGATTCGCGCAACCGCAGCAGGCTCTCAGGGCAATCGGGATGGTCAAAAATCATTTCCAGAATTCGAATAGAGTGCTGCAAATAATCGGACTGAGTTATTTCTCCAGGATTAGAGACAGCCCTACAGTCGCTAAGCGGGCGATCAATAACATTCAAGGGAATATTGGGCAACAGCAAATGTACAACAAAACTCATCCAACCCGCATCAACGACAGCGCTCTCGGGGTTCGAAATTAACTCATGAACAGACGACCGCCGAATTGCAAAAGCACTCAAGGGCATCGGCTCCTGCAACAAGAGATCTTCAAGACTAATCTTTGCCTTCGGACGCCAAAGCGATAGAATTTTCCCATCTCTCGATACTACAAAACATGAATGAGAAATGACATTTTCATGAGGGTGATCGCCAAAATATTTAGCAACTTCACCTAGCTTCTCCCTTTTGAACTTGTCGCTTCCATCGAGAAAGCAAATGATCTCGCCGGTCGAGGCGTGGCACCCCTCGCCAATAGCGGAGGAGTAAGCTTTATCCTCGTCACGAAAAACACACTTTATACGAGGGTGATCGATTTGCGAAATACTTCCCTTGATATATTCCTCATCACCCAATACATCAACTAGAACAATTTCGTGAGCGGGATATGATTGATCAAGGATGCTCTGGAGACTTTCTGCCAGATATCCTGCGCGATTGCGAACTACAATTACAACACTTATTCTCATTGATTTTTCTGTTAATCAACCAATCGTCTTCATGCTTGCTGCTTGTTGATAGATAGCATCACACATCTCTCGAACAATCGCTGTATCTTTTGACGGAAGCTGCCGCGCCTTTTTTACGCTTTCCGATGAGATCTTTCGGAGGTAATCATTTCGAAATTCGACTTCTACAAAATCGTAGACGGCAGGCAAATGTGTAACCTTGCGCGTCACGAGATCGTCATAATCCAAAATCATTAATTGCTCAGGGTCAAGCTGTCGCTTTAATTCAAACACCTGCGCGGTCTTGGAGATATAGCTATAACAAGCCTGGCGTATGCGGGACACCCCTTGAACCCCAAATATTTCATACAAGATCACATCCCTTCCCCGAAGTAATTCAGCACCACATTCACGAAACAATCGAACAAGTGCATCTGGGGTCCAATTATGAAGAAGTGAATAAACCACAGAGTACGGGTTTCTCAAGACCCAAATCAATTTGTACGATCCCCGGTGCTCAAAATATTCACGATAGCAATTATTCACATAAGTCGTTTGAAAACAATAACGGCCTTTTGGGGAATGCCCTACGTAACCGGAGAGGATCAATGCCGCATCCAATTCATCATCGGGTCCGAACCAATAATTAGTCATACCGTCGCTTTGCGTGAGGATTCTGGAAAGTATGGTAGTCCCAGATCGCTGACAACCCGCAACTAGTATAGAGTTTGGAAAATCATCCAGCCTTTTTAGAAGTTGGCAACCCCTGGAGCGAACCCGCGAAGAAAATTGTCCCCAATCTGTGATGAACTCTCTTGATGGCCAGAAAGTTTCTGCCATTATGGCTCTATTCCGAAACCCGTCGCCGATAAATGATAAGCATGATACCTATTAAAATCAACACCGGCAAAATTCCCAAAATAAGAGGCAGGGCGGGATTGCTACTATCATCAGATTCAAGAAGCGCGGGAACTGATGTAGAAGCAGGAGATGGAATCAATGGAAAATCGATAGAAGTGGGTACCGCCGCATTCTCGGACGTGGGAAGAGTCGGGTATGGAACAGATGCTGACTCAGGCGCGTCGAGCATCATGTAGCTATACCAAACACCTGATTGTCCAACCCCTTGATCTTCGATCCATGTTGCAAGAAGTACATTTCCCTGACTCACAATTGCTCGTATGTTAGAGGATTGAACTGAAGGGATAAACCGCTCCGGGTTGCTCCATACTCCATCCTTGTAGGTGCTATGCCAAATTCCTCCAATGACCACATTCTTATTATCATCAACATATTCGATGCGCTGAATAAAGATCGCGTGAACAACATGATTAGAGTCTGTGACGATCATATGTTCACCACTTCTACCGTTATGGCGATAGAACGGAACGACGGGCACCTCCCAAGTATCCCCATTATCCTTCGAAACACTCACCATTTGGACAGGGCGGCCGGCGGGAACTGGCAATCCATCGAATGGGTTACCACCGTTATACATAATGACTACTTCGTTACCCGTATCCACCATCGATGGATAGGATGGCCCAAAAAAGCCCCTTTCATCGGGTTTTTCGAGCAGTGTCAATGGCACGCTCCAAGCCTGCTCAGCGATATCGAAGTTGGCATAATGAAGAGATTGATCCTCACCTAATATCGTAACTACGCTCCAAGCCGCATGTACACGTCCTTCACGTCCCATGGCAAGGCGGAGGCTAAATGGAAGTAAAGTAGAATCGTACGTCAAATAGATCGGTGCAGACCTAGACCACGTTTCGCCGGAGTCGGTGGAGTGAATTCCATAAACTCCGATGCCCATACTTTCACCATTGTAGATAACAACCAAGTTTCCTTCACCATCACCGGTAATAGCGGCAGATGTGGTTTCGACAGAGCGATTTCCAATAATAACGGGCTTCGTCCATGAGAAACCTGAATCTGCATTTTGCACAGGTGCTTTAGAATAGAAAATATGAGCACTTTCAGCAGATCCTCCCCAAAAAATTACATGGATAAATCCCTTTTTATCGAGAAACGCACCTTGGATCACCGCGTCACCAGAGGGCGATAGCAAGATATCTGTTGTCTTGGTCCATCCACCCGACACACTCCATTGCCTATAAACGATTCCTCTCTGAAATGTTTCCTCGCTGATGACTTGGCTGGCGAACACATGTACAGTTTGGTTTTGATCGGCCACCATATAAGGTGTAAAGGTGCTGTCAAGATAGCCGGGTATTCTATCATCAGGCTGCCATTGATTTTGTATTTGCGCTGAAACCTTCGAAACATTCGCGGATAAGACGAACAACCCGATGGTAAACAACGCTAACCAGATAGAGTGACGATTCTTCACCTATGCCTTCTTTGCCTTTGCACGAAGAAAATCGTGCGATTGATCAAACCTGAAGAATTTGACAACAACCTATTTTTTCCTGAACGCTAGGCTTGAAAAAACAAAAATCATAACACCCAAAGCGATCAAAAACACCACAAGACCCAGGATATTCCTGATCACTGGTGACGAATCGTCTTCCAGCGCTGATAACTGTGTCAACTGCGTTGGAACGTCAGCCACAATAGTTGGAACAAGGGTTTGTGCGACCGAGATCTCAGGGTGCGAAATTTCTGCCGGAATGGGTGTAAGATTTCCGTTTGACCTGCCCAAAGAACGATCGATACTCAGAATTTCGTTGACCAGGTCACCACCCTCATCGTAGTATCGTGCCAAAATACAAATGTTGATGAAACCATTGGGAGTTAATCCACCAGCAATGGAAAACTGAGCGTCACGACCACGGAATGTAAATTCCTGAAACACCTCTTTAATCCATGCCTGTCCATCCCAACGCGAGTCATGAACAATTAGTTTGATCTGGCCTGTACCTTGAAGAGAATCGTCCTGCTCAAGCCGTATAAAATGCAGCTCCTGAACGCCGTCAAAAATCAAACCCACAACTGATGAAGAATCGGAAACCGAGGTGATATCGATTGAGTTTTCCCATGTGACACCCCCATCCCGGGAAATCTGACTCAAGTTCGCAAACTCGGAATTTTTTTCCTCCTGCCAGAACCTGTGAATAATATTACCCTCATAACTGATAATTTCACTCCACATGATTTCGCCATCTCCCACTTTTAGCGGTTCACTCCAGGTGACTCCACTATCTGCGGACTGTAAATAGTATAACTCGACCGGCTTCTCTTGCATTGTAGCGTATCGCGTGAATAGTGCATGCAATCGACCATCATCGCTCAAGGTTACCTCGGGGTTACCGACCATTTGCCACCCCGCGGACTCCGCGTCGAAGACCCTCAAAGGAGATGACCATGTGAGACCCTTATCTTCAGATAGAGTCATGTAAATGCCACGATTCTCATTAACGGGAACTGCGTAGACTATACCGATTCTTCCTGCGGAATCAACAAAAACATCCGGTGCGCCATTCCACTGGGATGGGGATGGTAGCACCAACGGACTCGCCCATTCAGCCGCATTAACGGCACGGTCGCTATTTGCCCAACTGTATAACATATCCCCGGTTTCCTCATCGATCCAAGACAGTTCAAGCCTGCCTTGATTGCTGGTAGCAATTGACAGTTGCGATGGGTACCCGGAAAGATTGGATTGGATCTTCTGTGGAGTGGACCAATTTTTACCATCCCAACGGGCATAAACAATGGCACTGCCCGATAAGGATATATCGGTCACAGGCGATTCTGCCCAAACCGCGTGAACAATTTCTTTATCCGACGTAAATGCTAGGGAAGAGATTTCCCTCGATGAATTGACAATTGAAGTAGGGGGACTCCAAATCGTCGAAGGGGAAAACCAGCCCTCCCACGATGCAAGCGAACGCGATGTAAACCAAATGTCCCCGCCTTTTCCTAAATCGCAACCAATTAGCAATAAAAGGTCGCGAGTGATGATGTCTTGAAAGCAACCTAACATGATGGTTTCAAAAGTGAGAGGATCTGAAAAAAGAGAAATCTCCTCCTGTATTTGAGGCTCGCTCCAAGCAGTGCCATTCCACGCTAACAGGGCAGGAGAATTTCCCGGATAGGTCAGCAATATGATTGGCACGCTCGGTTTAAACATGATTAAACGTACCTGCTCAGGGCATACTGATTGACTACCCATAATCAACTCTGGTGTTTCCCAATCACTGGATCCATCTCGCAACCATTGAGCATAAAGGCTGCATTGACCCGCACCTGGCTCGCCGACTTGCCAGAGAAACAACACAGACTTTTCGAAGATTCCCATCTCGGCGCCGAAAGGGATACCGAATCCACCGGTATCTTCCGGCCCTTTGACTTGTTCTATCTCGGCCCAGCTTACACCAGCATCGGACGAGGAAGTAAGGTAGATCCTTTTTTGCGATCGAACATCCCAACCAACATACACTTTCGGGTTTTCCGGATCGTCCGAAGCAACAACACGTATACGAGAATCTTTGAGGCTTGTTGTGCGAAGGTAGGAAGATTCAAATACGACATGGGCTGGCAACCACGAGGTTCCATCTGATGAGTATTGATACGAAATGCCTTCAGGATTAAGCGAGGTGATATAAGCCAAATGTAAATTACCTCGGGGTGTTAAATCTACATCGAAGTTCACAATATAACGTGCAAGGATTCTGGTATTACCCCAATTCGCTGGTATCCCCAAAGCATCTGATGTTGCCCGGCTGTAACGAAGATTCAAACCATCGATCCAGAAGATGTGAACAATGCCATCAGAGCCTGCCACCAACCTAACGGGATCGCCTCTAAGCGAAAACGGGAAGTTACCTTTAACCGGTGAAGTCCAAGTACCCCCCCCATCTTCACTCTTAGAATAACGGTACACCTCTTCAAACACATCGAACCAGAGGGTATGTATCACCCCATCTGAACTGACCACACTGACTGGCGAGGCAGAATCGCCAGATCGCGAGATATTAACAGGCTCGGTCCATTCCTGCGATGATTGTGCAAAACTGTTGCCAACATTTCCAATCGTTATTCCTACAAACACACAAGCGGTACCGATGATACGGGCAATTTGAGAGTGAGAGATTTTCACAGGTTTCTCCATTATCTATGGCTTCACTGTCAACGTATTTAACGTTTCTCGCATATTAACAGCATATGAGGACAACTCAGGTAAGCCTTGCGTAGACCAATACCAAACATATGTATCTAATTCATATACCGCCTCGGGAATGGTGGCAAGAAGACCATGAGCAAGCCCCCGATTTCCGCTCCAGGTATATGAAAAGCCAAGCGACTTTACAATGCCTCGGTGTCGGGGTGATTGAATATATGCGGTTTTTAAAAATTTTGTTGCCGGGACAAAATCTCTCCGCAACATGGCGATTAAGCCAAGTCGGTGATTCGCCGTCCGGTTGTTGGGATCAGCCTCCACGGAGATTCGAAGCGAGGTTTCGGAATCCCGTAGTAAACCAACTATGGAGGGATCCGCCCATTGATTAGCGGGAAATCCATCCAGTTCTACCCACGCCATCTGCACCGCGCCAAGATTGGAGTACCAAATGGATTTCAATGTACCTTGATAAATGAAGATTAATGCCGCGAGGACCGCGCCAACAGAACCATACACAATTATATCCGCGCGCGAAAAACGGTTCGCACGTTGAATCATCGGCCGGGTTCCGGATGAATTCGGAACAATTCCCAACAGGGCCAGCGAGAACAACGCGCCGTTCTGGTAATAAAGGTAATCATCCACAAATCCATGCAGGGCGGCAATCACCAAAGAACCGAGCACGATCCAGTTCATGAAAGTGTCGCCCGAAGATTTGGGCGATGCAATATTTCGCGTTACTCGCCAAATGGCCGCAACATACAAAACTAAGAAAGCCGATCCGCCGAAAAGTCCCTGTTCAATGAAAACATCGAGAAAAAGATTGTGAGAGTTGTGCAGTTGGTAATAGGGAATGTTTAGGATATATTGCGAGTAAAGCCCGGGAAACGAAGCCAACCCGCCTCCGGTGATGGGAAAGTCTGCCAACAAGTATACGCTTCGAGAGAACAATTCCCAGCGACTTCCATCGCCATAATCACCAGCATCCTCGATATTTCCCGGAGACTGCGCAGGACCGGCATATAAAACAAGAATAACCGCTGCCAAATAGATGAATACGAGAGAAGGAAAAACCGCTTCCTTCCCAAGTTTCAGCCTGTTTCCAATGGGTGTCACGATCAACCATAGGAGTCCGACCCCGATCGCAGCGACGATCGCCATCACCGCTCCACGCGAGGTCGTCATCACTATCGCGGAAAAGATCAGGAAAAACCCCGCAACGATCAGCCGGGTGATTCGGGGCGATCGGAAAATTTTGTTTTCACGCGCAAGAAGCAAATAAAACCCGAATGGCGCCATGACCGCGGCAAACCCAGCCACGTAATTCGGGTGAATCGCTCGCAAGCCGAATTCGGGTCTTAGCCACATGATCGCCCGCCCAATCACATTGACGACCTCGATCTTCCGCGGAACAGCAACAAAATCATGTGTAAGGAAAAAATATACGGCAACGCCTACACCTACGCTGAAAAATCCCGCAGAAATCCAAATCAGGTTTTCGCGTGGCTGTGAACGAAGCGCATAATAAAATACCGCTGCCATTAAGAGTAGGTTGAGTTTTTGCAGGGCAGTATATTTGTCGTACGATGCCCAAAATCCTGCGAAGGCGGTTAACACAAATATGGCGAGCAACAAGTCAACACGTGTTCGCCGGAACAAGGGCTCGCCAACGGCAAATCGAAAGCCCCAGGGTATCAGAGAAACGGCAACTGCCCAAATCCCAAAACCTGGAACGAGGCATAAAGCCGCCCCACAAATCGCCACGATGCAAAGTTCGGCGAGCGCAAATCTACGGCTATTGACCGTTGCGTGCCACGATGTCGCGTTCATGACTTCAGCAATTGACCGGCTTGCTACCCTGCCCCACCCACCGGCGCGCCTTCGTCGGAGGAAGCCCAGAACAAGTGCTGTAAGCCAACATTAATGGCGGTCTTCATCGTTGACCAATCGTACAGCAACATCTTGAGATAGGTCATCACGGGTCCCGGACGGAACGCCCATTCGCGGAAAGCGCGTTTCTGCCAATACAATAGTCGTTCGGCGGGCATGTTGGGATAATCCAACACGGTGCCTTTGTCCATATCTACTTGCTCCCAGCGGGTACCGGGGCGGAACCATTTATTCTTGACCACTTCAAAGAAGAACGGTGTGCCGGGATATGGAGCCGCGACATGGAATAAGGCAATATCGAGCGGCAATTTCTTGGCAAAATCGATCGTCTGGCGGATGGTTTCCTCCGTCTCGCCGGGCAAACCGATAATGAAGTAGCCCCAGTTCATGATGCCGGCCTTTTTCGCCCAGCGCAACGCGCGTTCTGCTTTGTCGGGATATGCGCCCTTGCGCGCGTGTTTGAGAATCTGTTCGTTGCCGCTTTCGATACCCCAGGAGATCAGTCGACAACCCGCCTTTCCCATCAACATCAACATCTCCTCGTCCACATAATCCACGCGGCTGTTGGATGTCCACTTGATTCCGATCTTTTCGTCGATCATCATCTTGCAAAGATCGACCACCTGATCGCGGGAGACGGTGAACAGGTCGGCGTACATATGGATGTTGTTGATGCCGAGCTTTTTCAAATACCACAGTTCTTCCATGATTTTCTTCGGCGAGCGCAGACGCGTGGCATATTGGTAACTGACGTGCTTGATGCAGTACGTGCACCCTGCAGGGCAGCCGCGGCTGGTGACGATGAACGTGAACGCGCCTTTGATCAACGGCATGCGGTACGATTGCAATGGAAGCAACTCGTGCATCGGAATCGGCATATCGTCCAGGTCCGCGATGAAGGAACGCGGGAAGTTCAGGATGATCTCATCGCCTTTGCGCCACGCAATCCCTTTGATGCCGTGCATGTTCACACTTCCGTCTTCGTTCAACGACGGTTTATACATCGGATCATGTTTGTTGAACATTTGCACGATTTCGGGCGAGCGCTCACCGATCTTCCCTTCGAGGTGATCGAGCAGATCACGAATCGTCAGATCGGGTTCGCCGACGAGGGCAAAATCGAGGCTGGGATACGGGCGCATCGTCTCCACAGGAATCGGTGTGATGTGCGTGCCGAAAGCGATGGTCTTAGCCCCGCGTGCATGAGCAAGGAAACAACCATAAATATCGTTTTCGAGTGTCGGTGCGGTCATTTGCGTCAGATAATATTTCGGCTGGTATTTGTCCAATAGTTGGGTAAATTCGGGCCAGCCCATGCGCTCCGCGTTGCAATCCACGACCTTGACTTTGTATACAGGATGCAACAGTGCCGCCATCTGCGCCAGCGAAACCTGAGGCCAGACCATATTCTCACGCGTGCGCCGACCGACTCGATGCTGGGTACGAATCCATAACCCGCCGTCGGGGGTGGGAGGATTCACCAGCATGATGTCCACAGCTTCGGGGGAGCGAGAAGCGGTGAGTAGTCCATCGCGGACGATCACATCCGCATTGGGAAAATCTGCCGAGCGCAGTTTCGGTATATTCCGAGCACCTAGATTCACTGATTTGACGTCCAACTCTTTATCGTCCATTTCAAAACTCCTTCATTCTTAATAACTATCTGCCCATATCCAGTTTTGTGAGTGCCTCACGTTGACTTAGTTCTTCGAGAATTCGCAACAACAACCAATACACAACCAACTGAATCCCAACGAGAAATACCATTGCACTGCCAAGCAAATAAAACCACAAGCGCTCGATCTCCCAGCCTTGCAAACCCAGCACCACACTGGCGACCCCGATCGTAAACCCAACCAGCATTGCAACCACACCCATCCATCCGAATTGTTGATCGAGCGGTGTTTTGAAGATCGGCTTGCCAAACAATCCCTGCTTAATGGGTTTCTTATAGAACAGTGCAATGAGATAGTTGAATGTAATGCCAAGCGCAAAAACGTTGATACCCGCCACTGCCGAGATCATTCCGAGAAACAACGCGGCAACACCAACAGAATTCAATGAGGTGATTCCGTTCAATCTGGCAATCACAAGACCAAGTACAACCAATCCAGAAATTCCCAGCGCTGCCAGCCCGAGCAAACCGAGGATGCGTACCGGGTTATAGGACATCGCCGTCCAAACCATGCTTTGTAAAAAGATTCGCCCATCGCGAATCGCGCTCAACTTCGACCTGCCTACCCGCTCGCTATAAGGAATCGGCACTTCTTCGATCTTGATGCCTTCATGCAGGGCACGCGTGCTCATCACAGGAGTCAGGTTCAAACCATCGGGTAGCGGATATATGTGCTCCAAAATTTCGCGCTTGAAGACGCGCATGCCACTCGCGCTGTCTGTAACTCGATGCCTGCCCAGGATGGTCAACAATGTGGCGAAGATGAAGTTCCCCACGCGTCGGACAAGGGGCATCTGGCTCCGCTCCCCTGCCATTCGCGAGCCAATGACGAGATCGTGCCCGTTCATTGCCGCCTGGCAAAGTTTCGGGAAGTATTCCGGCGGATATGTTCCGTCCGCATCTAAAAACCCGATAAGTTCGCCCTTCGCCTTCGAGAAACCGGTCTTTAACGCCGCACCGTAGCCTTTGTTCTTGGGGTGCCGGATCAAGGTCACGCCTTTGATCTTCGAGGCAACTTCCACCGTGTGGTCGTGCGACCCGTCATCAACAACCAGCAATTCCAGTTCTTTGATGCCCACTTTCTTCAGGGCAGGTTTCACCGCGAGCACTCGCTGCGCGATCTCTGTAATCCCGTCTTCTTCGTTATATGCTGGAATGACCACCGATAAAATCGTCATGGATTTCCTTTCGATCACAAATGATAAATTCGCCGGTCAGGTTTGGCGGCACTGCCATCAATGTTGCGGATGGGTTTGGCGGGCACGCCTCCGACCACCGTGTGAGGAGGCACATCCTGCGTAACGACCGCGCCCGCCGCAACGATGGCGCCTTTTCCCACTCGTACACCGTCAGTGATGACTGCACCGGCGCCCAGCCAGACATCATCTTCGATGACAATCCCCTCCGCCGTAATGCCCTGTTCAACGAACGGACGATGCGGGTCATCGAATACATGGTTTACCGCGATGATCTGCGTGAACGGCGAGGTATAGACCCGGTCACCGATCTGCACGCCGCCTTGCCCGCGGATGATCGAGTACTCTCCGATCAGGCTATCGTTACCGATCTTGATACCAGATTGGGGCATACCCCGAAAGTTATACACATGCAGAACCGCGCCGTGCATCACGATCGTACCGCGTCCGATCTCGATTCCGTTGGGGCAGGCGTGCAAATACGTCCCGTGGTCCAGATACGAACCGTGTCCCAATTTGATGTAGTTTGCAAATCGTAGTCGCACATTGTTTTCTATCGCCGCGAACCCGTCCATGTTCAGAATCAATTTGTACAAAACACTGCGAAGGGCAATCCCAACAATCGTGGGGATCCACCCAAGCAGGATGATGAAAAATTGTTCATAGAAATACCGGGTGACCGAGGATGCCTGACGGCTGAGATATAAGCGGATGTTTGCCAGCATAACTTTATTGTTTGGAAATTGGCGTGCTCCGCCATCTCGACATTCTGCGAGTTCAAACGAGGACGGTATGAGAGGCAGGACCTGGAGGTAGTATATAATGAATCCATGTTTCCTGCCGTTTTTCTGGATCGCGATGGCGTCCTCATCGAAAACCGGGCGGAGTACGTCCGTGATTGGTCCCAGGTTTCGGTCTATCCCAAGACGCACTTTTCATTAAAAGGTATACAAAATGCCGGTTACAAAATCGTTATTGTGACTAACCAATCTGCCGTCGGGCGCGGGTTGATCACCCTGGAGACAGCCAACGATATCAATCAAAGGCTCGTGGAGTTGATTCGGCAAAACGGCGTTCAGGTGGATGGCGTATATCTATGCCCGCATCGCCCGGAAGATGACTGCGATTGCCGCAAGCCCAAACCGGGTATGCTCCTGCAAGCCGCACGGGAATTATCCCTTGATCTCAGCCGCTCCTGGCTGGTCGGCGATGCTTGGAGCGATATGCTGGCAGGGCATGCAGTCAGCCTGCGCGGGGAAATCCTTGTGAAAACAGGCCGAGGTCTCGATCAATTGAACCTGTCAAGACCTGAAGGGCTGAATTCATGCTTTATTGCAGAGGATCTTCCAGAGGCTGTCCGAATCATTGGATCGAAAATACCGAACTAGCCCGGTGGTATTTGTCAACCTGCCGTCGATGCTTTTTGTATCTCCGCAGGCAATGCCATCGCGCCGTTGGCGGTATCTTTCAATGTTTTAACGATCATATGCTCAAGCATCAGATGAATGTCTTCCACATGTTCAATGACGTGGCTGTTCACGTGTACATGAATATCGACCATCGAACCGAGGCGTCCTCCATCAAAGCCGGTAAAGCCAATCGTAATCGCATTATGATTACGAGCCTCCTCGACAGCTTTAAGAACGTTGGCTGAATTACCGCTGGCAGAAATTGCGATCACAATATCACCTGCCTCTACGAGATTCGCCAGCTGCGCTGCAAACACATTTTCATAGCCTTCATCGTTGGCGTAGGCAGAAAAAATTGCCATATTATCCGACAGACCGATCACACGAAAGTGCGGAAGACCCGGGTGGCGCGTATTCTTTGCCAGGTCGCACACAAAATGGGTGGCGGTCGAAGCGGAGCCTCCATTCCCCATGATAAAAACCTGCCTGCCGTTCAAGCGCGCGATCTGCAACGTTTCCACGACCTGGGCGATGTGGTCTACAGGTAACTGATGTACTGTTTCTGTCAGTGTTACGATATAGGACTTGATCTGTTCCATGGTTTCTTCCTTTCTCTCAATAAGCTCATCTTCTGTAATTGAAGATCACCTTGCTCCCATCCGATTCCAATTGAAAAGGGAGTTCCTGCAATCCACTCAAGGCGCTTCGAATCGCGCGATGTTTTTCATGTGGTGCATATAACAGAATAAACCCCCCGCCGCCCGCCCCAGTGATCTTGCCTCCAATGGCACCGGCTCTTCGCGCGACATTGTAAATATCATCGATCCTTCCATTACTGATCTGTCCTGCCATGCGTTTTTTCAATTCCCATGCGTGGTGAAACAAAGAGCCAAAGGCATCAAGTGCGCCGTTTTGCAATTCCGATTTTGCCTGATACGCGATCTGTTTGATTTCCCTAAGGATATTGATGCGATCCTTGATATTACTTTTTTGCTCGGTCAGGACAGAATCAGCCTGTCGGTTGATGCCTGTAAAAAACAGGAGGAAGCGGTCGTTAAGTTCGAATCTCAAATCAGGAGGAAGTTCCAATTTTTCGACGCGCACTTTACCATCAGAACAAAACTCAAAGAAACGAAGATTACCATAAGCAGCGATATACTGGTCTTGGATCCCTATGGGCTTTCCAAGTTTGTCGATCTCGATCTCGCAAGCTTCTTTTGCAAGGCGTTCCTTGGAAACAATCTCGCCCAGGTATGTATACAGGGCTTGCAACGCACCCACAGTGACTGTGCTGGAGGACCCCAACCCCGAACCCTCCGAGGGGATATCGCCCATGGTCGTAACCTCGATCCCTTTGGATACCCCAGTGGTTAATAACGCTTCTCGAATCAGTTCGTGGTGAATCTGATCCACCGAATCCACCATCTCGGTCTGGGTATAACCGATGCGCAATTTGTTGTCGAACCGTTTCTTTACAGTGACAAAAATATACTTGTCAATGGCGGAGCTCAGGACACACCCGCCCTCTTCCATATAAAAGGCGGGAAAGTCAGTACCTCCTCCAAAGAAGCTGATGCGCAATGGCGTCTGGACGATGATCAAGCGACCTGCTCCGCGACTTTGAAATACTCAACAGTCTTCCTCATCCCTTCTTCCAGAGGGACTATGGCAGACCAACCGAGGTCTTTACGCGCCTTCGAAGCATTGAGGTAGATGTGACGCGTCTCTCCGACTTTTGCCGGCCCGTACGCGACGGGTAGTTTGTAATCCGTAGCCTTTGCCAACGCTGAAAAAATCTGATTCACCGAGGTCGGGAGACCCCAGCCGATATTGTAAATGCCCGGTCGGTGATCCACCGTCGCGGCCAGATAATTTGCCTGTGCACAATCGCTCACGTAGACGAAATCGCGCGTCTGCTCTCCATCTCCGTTGATAACCACCGGCTCACCAGCCATCATCTTACCAGTAAAGATCGCCACAACACCCGCCTCACCATGCGGGTCCTGTCGTGGACCGAACACATTCGGATACCGCAACACGGTGTATTTAAGCCCGTAGTTGACATGGTACATGAACAGATAATGTTCAACCGTATGTTTGCTTGCACCGTACTGGCAGATCGGGTTGATGGGATCCGTCTCTTCGCAGGGTACACGCTCCGGCTCGCCATACACCGCGCCGCCAGTGGATATATAAATGAAGCGCTTCACTCCGAACTCTTTTGCACACTCGATCAGGTTGATCGAGCCAAGGATGTTGACATCAGCATCGAAGAGCGGTTGAGCCACCGAACGGCGGACATCCATTTGAGCGGCATGATGGCTAACAAAATCCGGTCGTTCTGTCTGAAATATCTCGCGCACCTTCGGGTCACGGATATCCATCTTATAAAACTTCGCTTGTGGGTTGAGGTTGGACGCCCGCCCGGTGGAAAGATCGTCCAGGATGACGACTTCGAACCCCCTTTCAAGAAACAGGTCAACAACATGAGACCCAATGAAACCAGCCCCACCCGTAACAAGTATTTTTGGCATGTAAACCGTCCTTTTGGTGATTGTTTAGTACGCGCCGCGACCCTTGAAGACCACGGGGATCGTCTGAAAAAGGAGTTGCAGATCGAGCCAGATGCTCCAGTTACGGATGTAATACATATCCAACCGTACCCGCTCATCATAGGAGACATCCGAGCGCCCGCTCACCTGCCACAACCCGGTCATGCCGGGGTTGACCGTGAGCAGATTCATATCGAACTGCTTGTACATCGCAACTTCCTCGGGCGAGATCATGCGAGGCCCGACCAGGGACATCTCGCGCCGCAACACGTTGAACAACTGCGGCAGTTCGTCAAGGCTGAACTTGCGCAGAATTCCACCGATCTTTGTAATACGAGGATCGTTCTTCAACTTATGGTTGCGCGCCAATTCCTCTTGAAGTTCGGGATGTTGCTTCAACACTTCGTCGCCGTTCACGACCATGGTACGGAATTTTAGCGCATCAAACTGTCGTCCGTTCAAACCCATCACGCGGCGCTTGTGGAAGACAGGACCGGGCGAGGTTGATTTCACCAGGAATGCAATCAACAAGAACAGGGGACTGATGAGAGTCAAACCGACAATTGAAAGCACGTAATCCAGAACGGTCTTCAGAACAATATCCGTGCCAGTCAATCTCACTTTATGGACTTGCACCAATGGAACATAAGCGAATTCATCCACCGTCATGCCGGTGGTGATCACTTCGTATAACCCGGAGGACATCCGCAAGTTCACCTTGTCGGAAACGCCGTACTTCTTGAAAATCTCCATCAGGTAATCCCTGGTGGAAATAGCGCTGGAGGCAAGAATCACTTCACCGATCTGGAATTGTTCGATGATCTCGCCCAACTGGTCTACCGTACCAAGATTAACGAGGTTATTGTATAACGGGGTTGTCACCGCAACCTTTTTATCCACGAAGCCGACGATGTGCAAACCCGATGTTTCCCACTTTTGCAGCTGCTCGGCCAGCCAGCGCCCTTCTTGATTCGCGCCGACGATCACCGCCGGGGTGAGGAAGAACCCCTGCCTACGGAGAAAATAAACAACCCGTCGAAGAATGAAGCGGCCGATCGAAGCGAACACAAAAGTGAATACCCAAGCCATCAACAACCAGCCGCGCGCGATCAAAAGCGAGGCTTGAAGGAATCCTGCGATCACGATCAACATGAAACCAATTGTGGATGAGCGGAAGACCATCGAATATTCGCGCGTGCCACCCAACAGATTTTGCTTTGAGTACAAACCATAGAGAGCATAAATTACCAACCACAGCACAGAGGAAAGGGCAACGAAATTCCGGTAGTATACAGGCGAGACTTCGACTGTCTGGTCGAAGAAAGTAAAGACAGGTACGTTGAACCGCAAGGTATAAGCAAGCTGGAAGGCCAGGTTGACCATGAGAACATCCATCAGGATCAACGCGATGCGATATATCCCCCATTGGGTTTGCCTCGGTACGACAGAATTTACCTTGCCGATCTTTTTTCCGAGAGATAGCCTCTGAAGTTTTTCCATATTCTGTCCTGCGGTCAACATTCGATAACTCCAAATAAACGATGGACGAACAAAAATACGAACCGCGCGCCTGTCATGAAAACCCAACTGCTACACGACAAAAGGCGTGAATTTACAACCTTTTTTCGATGGCTGTTGCATGACGATTTGACCTATAAAAGGTTACTTTTTACTTATTAGACTTCTTGCATACAACAATATGTCTGCAACCATAGGGTAATCCATTACTAAATTGTTAAAACACAAAAAAATGGAGACTTTACACGGTTAACAGTGTTCAGCACAACATTAAATAAATCTAGGCGTTGTTCAAGCTAGGCTGCGGGATATTGACAAGCTTCCAAAATCGAGTCTGTAAGATTATTGGTTAAATAATCGTGATTTATGCGTTCATAATACAAGGGAAACTCCCCAGTTATAACCATCGACTGGGCAGTCTTTACCTCCCCCACTTGGGGGAGAGATCATGTCAGGCAAGTTTCACGCTCGGATACGATCTGACTGCCTCATTCACAATTTTGAACTCAGAACCACTCACTTCTTGACTTTCGCTGGTGGTCTATTCAAGGCAGATTACCCCCTTGCCGGCGAATCACCTGCTTTGGGAACGCTTCACGCGCAGGACCTGATTCTCTTCCAACTCGACGGCAACCTGCCGCTTTTCAAGGAAACGCAGGAGCACCCGCACCCTTTCCTGACCGGATATCCTGCCATCGAAGATCGCCTCATACCCGGCGAAGGGACCCGCCTGGATGCGAACCGGCTCACCTCGTTTCAATTTATCCACGCCTGTCTTATTCGAGGCATTGATCTCCTCGACACGCTTTTCGACAGCGTGAATCAACGAATCGGGCACGGAGGCAGGCTCGCCGCCAAAACTGACAAGGTTCGCCGCTCCAGCCATCCACTGGAGGGTGGATGAACCAACGACGGTTAGATCTGCGTGTACGAAAAGGTAACCCGGAAAGTATGGTCTGCTCTTTCGTGACCGGGGGTTCACCGGAGTCACCCGAAGGCGCGGGTAGAATACTTTTACCCCATACGATTCAAACTGGCGGGCGAGGAAATCTTCTTTATTCGGCTTGCTGCGAACGGCATACCAAAGCAAAGTCATTGCGCGAGGCACATCCTCATGAATTTCTAAAATAAGCTTGGGCGTTCTGGACTGATTATAAATGAAATAACTCTCGCCAGCCACATAAATAATCAGCCTCCTTTAGCAAGGAGGCTGTGCAGTTTCCATGTGACTCCGGGGGGACTCGAACCCTCAACCAATTGATTAAGAGTCAACTGCTCTGCCAATTGAGCTACGGAGCCGGTTGTGCGGACGAAATTATACACGATGAGATAAGCATGTCAATAATCGGGAACGGACGGTTCCGCGCACATCCTCCATGAGCCGTTCTATCCCTGTATAATGGAAGTGCATGGATTTCAACGAACCCCCTTCACCACCGGAGCCCGAACAGGAATTCGTCTCCGCGCGTGCCCGACGGCGCCGCGCGTTGCGGCGCGCCTACTTTCCTGCCGATGAAGCTGGTCGTGCCGCGCTGTTCGATCATCTCGCGCGGCGTGCATTTCCCTCGTACGAATTATTTGTGTTCGCGCTCGTGGCAGGAGTGATCCTCGGCGCGGGATATTTTGTCAACTCGCAGGCATTACTGATCTTCGGGGTGCTGGTCGCGCCGGTGCTCACACCATGGGTCGGGCTCTCGCTCGCCGCCATCGCCGGCTCCACGCGATTCTTCATGCAGACCTTCGCCGCGTTGTTGCTGAGTTCGTTCCTCATCTTTCTCAGCGGTTTGCTTGCAGGTTTCGCCTCGCGCGTGTTCGGTCCCTTGAACTTCAACGAAGCCTTCATCCACAGCCGATTGTGGTGGCCCGATTTTGTCACACTCACCATCGGTGCAGTAGTGCTCACCATTTCATTCGTCCGTTCGGAGGAACGCCCGTACCTCCCCAGCGCGCTCGTCGCCTATGAATTTTTCCTTCCGCTTTGCGCGGCGGGTTTCGGCTTGGGAAGCGGTGTCAGTGAGATCTGGCCCCAAGGTCTTCTCGTTTTTCTCGCGCACGTTGCGTGGGGAACGTTCTTCGCCATTCTTTCATTATTCTTTTTACGTTTCTACCCTGTGAATTTCAACGGCATCACCTTGACCAGCATCTCCTTGATTCTGGTCATCACAGCGATAACGATTCTGACCGGCTTCGGTCAGTGGATCAGGATTCAAGCGGGTCTTGCCACGCCTCCACCTGCCCCAACCGTGGCGGCGACTTCCACACTTGCGCTGGCTCCCACTGCCTCACCATCACTCACTCCTCCGGCGACCGTGTTCATCGGCGTGCCGACACAGACTCCCTCGCGCACAGCGCGCCCTACACAGCCCTCGGCAGTCCCACCGACGCAAACGCCCACATCAACCATCACAGCCGAACCCACTCCCATCATTGCTCAAATCCGCGCAGCGGAAGGAGGCGGAGCCTTCATCCGTGAAAAACCCGGAGGAAAAGTGTTAGCCACTCTCGGCAACGGCGCGACCGTCACCATCATCCCGAATGATTTTCAGGATGTCAATGGCGTGATCTGGGTGCATGTCTTCGCAATCGTAAACGATGTGCGCGTGGAAGGCTGGATGATCCAAGGTGTGCTCGTTACTGCCACACCCCTCCCTGATTGGCAACCCTCGTCCACGCCGGAAGTCACCTCAACGCCATAAAATCTTTAAACACAAAGGACACAAAGTACACGAAGGTTTAAACCCCCTTCACAAAGTATCCTTTGTGTTCCTTTGTGCCCTTCGTGGTGAAAATTTTTTCAAGGAACCCTTATGCCCATTCACTTTGGAACCGACGGCTGGAGAGCCGTGATCTCCGACTCGTTCACGTTCGACAACCTCCGCATCGTTGCACAGGCAATTGCAGATGCGGTGAACTCTGAACACTGGGATAAGACCGGCAACGGCGACAACGCGCCTGACCCGAAAAAGATCGTAGTTGGATTCGACACACGCTTCCTCTCGGATCGTTTCGCCGGGGAGGTGGCGCGCGTCCTCGCCGCCAACGGATTCACCGTCCTGCTCGCCCAATCCGATTCGCCAACGCCAGCGATCTCCTACGCGGTCAAACATCAACGCGCTATCGCCGGCGTGATGATCACCGCCTCGCACAACGCGCCGCGTTACAACGGGGTCAAACTCAAAGGCGCGTTCGGAGGTTCGGCATTGCCCGAACAATGCCGCCGCGTGGAAGTGTACATCAACGATAACGAACAACAGGCGCGCGGACCCAACCTGATGGATTTCAGAAAAGCGCGGGAAGCGGGCTTGATCCAAAAGTTCAATCCATTGCCCGCGTACTTCGATCACGTGAGAACGCTCATCGACACAGACGCCATCGCAGACCATCCACAACGATTCGTGGTCGATGCGATGTTCGGCTCAGGACGAGGCGTCATCAAGTCGTTTTTGCAGGGGACGGGATGCGAAATTTCAGAAATTCGCGGCGAGATGAACCCCGGCTTCGGGGGAATCCACCCGGAGCCGATCTCGAAAAACCTCGGCGCGCTCGCCTCAGCCATTAGCGCGGGAATGGGTACGTTTGGCGTAGTGACGGACGGAGACGCGGATCGAATCGGTGCAATGGATGAACGCGGCACATTCGTTGACCCGCACAAGATCATGGCGCTTTCATTGAAGTATCTTGTGGAACAACGCGGCTGGAGCGGTGCAGTTGTTCGCACTGTATCCACCACACGCATGATCGACCGCCTCGCAAAACGGTACGGCTTGAAATTGTACGAAACACCTGTGGGTTTCAATCACATCGCGGATTACATGATGCAAGAGGATGTGCTGATCGGCGGGGAGGAATCTGGCGGCATCTCGTTCAAGGGACACATCCCCGAAGGCGACGGTCCGATCATGGGATTGTTGCTCGTGGAAATGATCGCGCAATCAGGCAAGACACTTCAGGGCATGGTCAATGACTTGCTCGAAGATGTCGGTCCCGCCTTTTACGAACGCACAGACTTGCGCCTCAGCCGACCTGTTGCTAAAAAAGAGATGACCGAATTCCTTACGAATCAAGCGCCTGCAGAGATTGGAGACGAAAAGGTTTCCGAAGTGAGTCAACGCGATGGTGTCAAATACATCATGGCGGACGATTCGTGGTTATTGATCCGTCCATCAGGCACAGAACCCGTTTTACGAGTGTACGCCGAAGGGAGAACGCAGGCGATGGTAAAGTCCTTGCTCGGTTACGGCGAACAGGTGGCAAAAAGTGTGGTGTAGTTTATATCAATAAAAACAAAAGACTCTCCAGGTCTCAGAGACTTGGAGAGTCTTTTCATTAAATAAAGAATTATCGTGTCGGCGCAGCTCTTAACCTTCTCACAAGGAAGATCACAACCACCAGCGCGAGCGAGGCAAGGAACATGCCGGGGATTCCCACTTCATCGGCGAAGCCGGTGTTGGGCAACGCGGTGGAGGTTGGGATGAACGTTTGAGTGGAGACGGCGATCTGCGTGAACGCGGCTCCAACAGTGGCAGTGGCAGGGTTTGCAGTTGGGGAGACGGTCACGCTGACTTGGGCGACCACAGGTGTATTCGTGGGAGGAAGCGTGGCGGTCACGCCGGAGGTGGCAGTGAGTGCTTGTGCTATTGCGGTTTGAGTCAGCCCGGCTTGAATCGTCGCCTGTTGTTGTGTGGCTTGCGCGATGGCGGTCTGCTCGGCAGTCTGGTTGGTATTCATCGAGAAAATCACGTACGCGCCGAGGCAAAGCAGGGCAAGCAAAACAAGCAGACCCAAGCCTCCCGCTGCAAAAAGGAACGTACGATTGCTCGATTCTTCAGGGGGATTCGAGTCATCATATGAAACATCATCGTTGAAATTTGACATCGCTCATTCTCCTTTATCCGGGCAAGCCATTCACCCTCGGCCGCCTTGCTTCGTAATTATCCCACAACTTCAAGATTTACCAAAGGCGCGATAACCGTCTCGCCGTTTTCAAGTTTCACATCGGCAGCCGGTGCACGCAAACCGCTCGGCAGTGGACTCAACCCCGGGCGCAGGGAAGAGATTGTGCCGATCATCCCTGCGTGTGGCGGACGGCGCATGCGCACGGTCTGACCTGTGGCAAAGTTGTAGAAGTCCTCCGGCTCGGCGGGTTCCGTCGAAACCGGTAATGGGATGATCACTTCTGGGCGATTTCCGCTGTACCGATCGAAGTGTTCGGCGTTCACCGTCGCTTCGCGTTTGTTGTTCGTTGTTAGAAGTTTGAACGCGGCTGAATTCATCGGCATCGCGCCGAAGCCGTCCAACACGAGGATCGGATATCGCATTTGATACGCGGTCTGAAGAAGCGGCGAATACAAACTGGAAAGGATCAAGCCTCGCACCGGCAATTCCGCCGCGGCGCGCAAGGTATCCGCATCGCGCACATGTCCGCCAAGGATCACGGATCCGCGCAGACTCACGTCGAGTCGATCCGCACTGAGCACATCATCCTGTTTTTCGATCAGGCTGGTCATCAAGCCGCTGTCAATGCGGCCATTCCCCCACACCCCTTGCACCAACGCGCCTGCCGTACGAATCACAACACCACGTTCGGGAATCACTTTGGTGACCACACCCGGCAAACCGGCGCGCAACTCGATGCGCGTATCGCCTACTTCCATCAAGACCTGCCCGCCGCCGACCACCATCACACGACCGGCGCGCGGCGCGCGGATCGAGCGAGGAATCAGCCCGCCGGCATCCGCGATCAGTGCGCCCTGAGTTACCCGGTCATTCTGGTTGACCTTGATCATGCGGTCTGCCGCGCGAGGCGGAACATTGAAAGTTCGGGCTACATCGATCAATACATGCTCGCGGGCAAAATTCGCCTCGGCGACCACATCCGTTGAATTCACGCGTTGATCCACATGGGCGAGAACTTTTCCCGCAACCGGCAAGGTCCGTTCACGAACGATCGTGGTGAGCGGCAAGACATGATAAACAGGCGCAAGCATCCTAACCTCCCACCGCGTAGGACCAGCGTTTCATCAATTCACGCCTTCTCACCGGGTCAGATGGAAGATCCAACGGGCGACCGCGGACATCGATGACGACTCCCATCGCGCCGCCGGTGACGGTGAGCGTTCCGCTTCTTCCCGGACCCAAGCCTGCATCCGCGCGGCGAAGCGGAGCCAGCGTCAGACGCGCCGTCTGCCCGCTGGGAAGCGGGATGATCTCCAACCCGCCGAACTTCACATCCGCACGTGCTTCGGTTCCATCTTCGTACGTCAATTTTGCGCGCACCACCTGGTCGCCAAAGTTCGCGGAGGCAATCACCGAAATGACCGTCCCCATTCCAATGAATGCACCTGATTCGATCACCTGCACCGGCAGGAAATTATTTCGTGAAGCCGCCGCGCCCAACAGCGCGAGCAGGTTATTTTGATCGAGAAGGATCGGCATGATTCCCACCGGCTGGATTGCATCGAGCAGCATCAACAAACTTTGACCCAGTGATGCGCCTTCCGCAATCGCGCCGCCACCGGCAAGGATCAGATCCAATTTCGGCATCAAGTCCGGCTGCACGGCTCGAGCGCTGGAAGGAAAATTTTTCTGCGCGGTGCGTACGGCAAGATACAACGCCTGCCGCGCAACAGCTTGCAGGATGGCATGTTCCTCCGACGTGGCAGGGATGGAGGCAGGATGCAATGATTTCTGGACGAGATATTCCCGCAAGGTGTTGGAGGATATATCGAGTTGCATCCAACGCATGATTTGTTCGATCTCGGTGTGTTGAAGGATCGCACCGAGATTTTCCCCCATACCAAATTGGGGATACACGCCGAGTGTGAGATCGCCATTGAAGCCAGCGGCGATCGTTGCAGCAGATGCGCCGAGGTTCACGCTCAACAACCCGCGCTGCGATTCGTACAACTTGCTCAAGAAACGAATCATTCTCCCCTGCGCGTACGCCGTCGGAAGCAACCCGCCCGCAGCCCACAGGTTGAGTTCATCCACACCTTTGATCTGCCTTTGGCGGAGCTTCGTCACCAACCCGGCGAGTTGATGGCTCGCGGGTTCAAGATCCTCAGTCTCAAGCGATGGTCGAACATTGTGGCTGATCTCCAGTTTGCCCGCATGCCCGCCGAGCAGTTCCTGTACATCGTTTGCCAGTTTTCGGTTCCCCGCATACAAAACCATCGGTCGTTTTTCTTCCGGCATCAAATAACAAGCCAGCCCCACCGCCTCGAGCATCTTCAAAATGGATCGTGACGCACCGCCATCCGTACCACCGGCAAGGATAACGAGATCAGGACGCGTCCTCACAATGCTGTCCAGCTGTTGATCCGGTTTTCGGCGATCTGAAAGATCGAGCGTTTCAACAATACGGCTGTATGTAGACTCTGCGAGGCGGCGCGCGCTATGCAACGAAACATCCGGGAGCAAACCCGCCACAACCGTTCGCACCGAGGGTCCCGCGGATATCGTCGCGACGACAGCATCTACACCAGAACCATCCGGCTGGGATGGGGCAATGAGATTTTCATCCGGCGTTCCAAGCAATGTGGCGCCTAACACGGTTTGAAGGTTCTTGATCGCTTCACGTACACCGATGCCGATGTTCTTGTACGGCGCTTCCGCCGTGGTGGGAGCCTGCCCCGCCGCGACAAAACGATACTGCCCTTCAACTACATCGAAGAACGCGGCGCGCGTGACCGCGGCGCCCACGTCAATGGCAAGGATGGATTCGTTTTGGACAAGCGAAGTAGGCATGCGTTAGAAACCAATCATTTGACGAATGAAGTTGATCATCGAAGTCAGACGCTCGATCATGGCGGTCAGAGCCGCCATATACACACCTGCAAATAGAACACCCAGGGTGACAGCAATAAAAAGTTGGCCGAGCCATGCGATCCCCTCGAAAACGATATTTCGTTTCGGCGTCCCATCCGGGGCGCGTCCCGCGGTGAATTGAAAATACCCGAGGGTAAGCACGGTGCCGGTCAGCATGATGGTCCCTTCGACCAATTTGGCGAATCCGCCTTCCGTTGCGGTGCGGAAATCCACGGCGTCGATCGCCGCTCCGACCTGCGGAATTAACGTGCCAAGCACCGCGCCTCCGAGGGCTGTTGCTGCACCTACACCCACGAGAATTGCCATGGCAAAATTCCCAAGCCAGGAAAGTTTCGGGAAGAGTTTTGCCAGCAATGAAAAGCCGAGAAGCAGTGGTATGGCTGTCAACAGGAAGATATTTGCGTCACCAGTTTGAAGGAGGATAACCACCCTGGGCGCGAGAACATATTGCCAGACAACAGCCGCAGCGTATCCCGATGCGACCCCGATAAACAAATAGATGGCCATGCGGAACAACGGGTTATCGTTGATCAGATAACTGAAGACCAGCAAGGTGAGAAACAAGCCAACGAGACCGGATAATAATTCCAACGGCATCGCGCTATCCCGCCTCTCCGCTGATTCGACTCGCACGGATACCGGCAACCAAACTCCACAAACTGCCGAGAGCGATGGCAACCACAGCCATCAACAAACCGACGCCGAACGAATCCCAATATCGCCGCGCAATGCCGGGCCGGGAATTGTTTACAAATTCGTAACGCGCCGCATCCGATAATCCGTTCACCATGCCCGTGATCTGTTGGGAAGAATAATACGGTTGCATCATAGGTCCGGCTTGCGCGCTGGTGGCGAATAGAACCGGCTGATTTGAAAAGAATGTTGTATCGGTGCGATTGCGGGTATATAACTGCTCGACCCACACGCGACCTGATTCGGCGTGGTCGGTCAACACGATGACGGCGGCGTACTCGGTGAATTTAGTGACAGAAAAATTCGGCACCAACCCAGCCTGTGGCAGCGCGACCGCCGGAGAGTCTAAAAACTCACGTATGCCGGTTAACCCGCCGGGCAAATAACCGAGGTTGACATAATTTTCCCCGGCTTTGTAATCAAGCCCGTTCGGCGCAGGCAGGCTCACCCCGGTATTCGTCAACAATCTGCGAACGAGCGCCGTGTTGTTCGGTGACGTGGACACGAATGCCAGTCGCGCGTGAGTTGACAGCACGAGTTGATCGAGCATGGGTCCGCTCACTGCTTCCATTTCACCTGCGAGAGCAGGCTCGTAATCCATCACCACCAAGACCAGCGAATTTTGCGGCAGGCGCGCAATTGCACTCGATGCAGACCGGACTTCAGGAGGAAGTGAAGCTGAGACCGGCATGGAGGTTGTCTGCAAGAAAGCCATCACACTGAGGACAATCAGAAAGAGACCGGATAATATCCACCTTAAGGTGCGTTGCGACGCGATGTTCGCCTGTGCTGTGATCGGTCGCGCTGTTGTTTCGCTTGCAAGTATCTGCTCCAGCAGGGTGGCACCAGCGAATTGTTCATCTGTGGGTTGCAATTTGATTGAGACGGTCTTCGGCCTGCGCGAAGACCCGATCGGCGCAACGGGAATCACCCCCTCCAGCCCGGCAAGTGGACCTTCGCTCTCGGTATATTGGTCCTTACGACTTGATGCACCGGGGATGGCTGATTCTGCCGGCCGCATTTCCTTTATCCAACTTGGGAGTTCGCCCGGAGCAAGAGAATCATCTGCGGGAATCCCCGGTATGTTGGATGACACTTCTTCAGATACCGGCTCAGAACGCGAAAGCCAGTCCGGCATATCTACGGATAACAACGAATCGACATCTGAACTTGAAGGGGGGGAAGCACTCAAGGAATCTGAATCAGCCGCAGGCGCGGCTTGAGGCGAGAGGTCCGTTTTGCGGAACCAATCTGAAAGCGCGCCGGGCGCCGGCATCGAAGGCTCCTCCGTTGCGCTCTTCAACCAGTCCGGCATGAGATCATCCGGCACATCACTTAGCGGACCCGTCCGCCTCGTAAAGGGCGATACCTTTTCCGCAGGTGTTTCTGCGCCTTGTTGCCCCTCGATGTCTTGTAACCAGACCGGATTGGACTCAGCCGGTTTTTCCTCGACAGGCTTGCTTTCCGGGCTGGAGAGTTGATTCATCCAACTTAATTCTTGTTGAGGCTCTTCCGCTTGGGCTGGTGTCTCCACACCGCCCAACTTCCTCACCCAACTCGGAGGTTCATCCGTTGCCGGACGTCCCGGAGGTACATCCGTGCCGGTGCCAAGACTATCAAGCCAGCCCAACTCCGATTGCGACTGGGATGTTTCATCCTGACTTGGAATTTCAGATTCCTGCTTCGATGAATCCTCGAGCGAACGCAGCCAACTGAGGTCCTCCTCCGCTTTAGGTTGGGGAGGCGGCTCTTTGAATGCGTATGATGGTAACTCAGCAGGGCTTGTCCATTCAGGAACGTCCGATTCCACTTCGACGGGTGGAGCTGGTTCTGCAGATGCTTGCGCGAACCACGCTGAGAGTTCATCTTTTTCTTCCGCGGCTTGTTCAGGCGGAGCATCATTTGAACCTGCCATCCACGAAGGCACACTCTCCTGGGCAGGTTCACCGGTTTGAGACTCAGCAATAGCAGGTTCACTTTTTTCAAACTGCGCAAAGAAATCTGCTTCCGGAGGCGGGGTTGACGCGGCGGCAGTCGAGGGTTTTGTCACCGGATTCATGCTCGCAAGCCAATCGGGGATTTCCTCCTCATCACCTTTCGTTTGCGACGCGAGCCCCGCCAACAGATCGGGCGGTTCGTTCTTCTGGACCTTGGGCTTAGCCGCCTCTTCCTCTGCATCTTTTGCCGCTGATTCCCTCCCCTGCTGGCGGACATCCTTCAACCATTGCGGCAGGATGGGCTCCAACTCTCCGGTATTCTTTTTCACCGGGCTTTCGCCGGGATGCACCATCGCCTCCGACTTGAGCGGCGTCTGACAGAACTGGCAGTTATCCAAAAAGTCCGGGTTGTTCTTTCCGCAACTTGGGCATCGAATATCAGCCATGTTCAATTTCCCCCATACGGACGGTCAACGCCAAACAACACTCGCAGACCCGTCAACAACGTTCCGAGCGCGATACCGATCAATAAGCCGCGTGCGCCCCCGCGCGAAAAAACTCCGGCAAGATAGAGGATGAACTGATCGATCGCCGAATTATCGAATGGCTTTGGCATGATCGCTACTAAAAAAAGGATGGCAACCAGCAGGAAGAGTATGGTCGTTAGATCTCTCCGTTGTCGCAAGAGGCGGATGCTGGCATACACCAGTGTTATCGCGAGGATCGCCATCAGCGCGCCTTCCACCGGCACGATCACGGCATCGACGGCAAATTGCATCAGCGGGTCATCCACTCCGAACATGACTCCGAATCCAAAGGTGCCCAGCAGTGACAGCACAAGAATTGCGCCTAACACACTCCCTTTTTGACGCATGCGAACTTTTTCCATTTGGACCGCAACAAGATTGAAGATGCCCACGAGTACGGCAATGCCGCCGATAACCACTGCCCAATCGGTGAGGACTGCCCTTAAACTCATCAAAACCGGAATGGGCAGGAAAAACCCCAACAACACGATGAACGAAATGGCGATGGCAAACGCCGCTGTGATAATTCGCATTAAAAACCAAACCCAAGGACAGTGAGCACCGCGCCGACCACGATGATAATGATCACCAGCCAGCGCAACACATCTTGCACGTTCAGGCTGGCTTCATGAGCCGCCCCCGCGCCGGTGTACGCGCCCGCGGCAAACAACTCTTCGCCGATCAACGGATCTTGCGCGGCGGCATAGAGTACAGCCTGTGCAGATAAATTATCGCTTGCGGCAACGAGACTCGCATTCTGCCGGTCTGCCGCTTCGGTGATCAACGCGGACTCTGCGCCGAGGTCGCCAATCAACATGTGCGCGGAGACGTTATCGTCACGCGCGATGGGCAGCGTCCCTGCGGCATAGGCAAAGGGTGAGAGTCCGGTCAAACGTCCGGCAGTGACGCGGAATCCTTCCTCCGCTCCAGCCGCGCGATAACCGGATTGTGATGTGTCCTGTGAGAGAATGGTCAACGACGCGTCACCCGAAGTGACGATGGGCGGTCGGTCGCTGACCGAAGTGCGTTCTGCGATTCGGCGCAACATGGCAAGCCCAGCCAATGCCGAACCGCCGCGCGCAGTGAAGAGGTTGCCGCGTCCAAGTGAAATATGCAGGCGCGTTCCGTTTTCAACGGCAAGCCCTACTTCCCGGTTGAGGCGATCGTACGCATCGATACGGCGCAAGCTTGCGGGAGTCCGTCTTCGCCAAGCCGTGAATGCGAGCAACAGAAGCCCGGCAACGATCAACACGAGCAAACCTACAACTTCATAGGTGATCATGCAGATGCCTCGCCTCGTAACAGACGTGCAAATTCCTGGGTTTCTTCATCGCTTTCGAGCATGTGTGCGATCAAATTCGATTCTTTCCCGCCGATGAAAGGCTGAGTAACGTATATCATCTGCGCCCCAAGCACGGTGAGCGGCGCGCCTGCTTCGAGCAACCAGAGCGCCAGCCCATCCAGTTTGAGTCGCCTGAGTGATTCTGCCCACTGTGACCAAGCCGAGTTCGATTGCATGAACAAAGTATAGCATATTTCATTCCTCATCCATTCGTCGAATGAGGTGTATAAATTTCAAAGGCATTGCGAATCAAGTGGTTTTTTTCGCGTATTTTTCACAGCAACCCTCATAGTATAATCACATCAGAATTCAATCGCGGAGGAAGTATGACCGATAAAAAGATCCGTGTACTTGTTGCCAAACCTGGGCTCGATGGACACGACCGCGGCGCAAAAGTGGTCGCGCGCGCCTTGCGCGACGCGGGCATGGAGGTGATCTACACCGGCTTGCGCCAGACTCCGGAGATGATCGCCGAAGCCGCCCTGCAGGAGGATGTGGATGTGGTGGGTTTATCCATTCTTTCCGGCGCGCACATGGCGCTCGCCCCGCGCATCGTGGAACTGCTCAAAGCCAACGGGCAGGA
>DAOTZF010000173.1:0-2007 GCA_034434415.1 Anaerolineales bacterium
CCGCAATTTCTCACCGATTTGAATTAACCGAGGGGATCCGTTAAGCGATATAGACCTGAAAAGGCCGCCCAGCGTGGCATTCAGACTTTATGACAAGTTTGGAATGAACCACAAAGGAGCGGCCTTTTGATGGCAGAGTGTAAACCGAAATCGATCGAATTTCATACATTAGGTTCACGAGAAGTAGTGGCGGAATTCAACGGCGGCGACATCACTTCTGATGGTGGCGGCTTACTGCTGCGCGAAGTAGAAAAGCGAACCGGAATTCTGAAGAAATTTGCGGCCTGCTTCGTGGACTACCGGGATCCGGAAAAAATCGAACATCCGGTCGAGGATTTGGTGGCGCAACGCGGTTACGGTTTGTGTTTGGGGTACGAAGATTTGAATGATCATGACGAACTGCGCGCGGATCCACTGTTAGCCGTCATGGTAGGCAAGAAGGATCCCAAAGGGGAACATCGCCGAGAAGCTGCCGATCGCGGCAAGGCGCTGGCCGGCAAGAGCACATTGAATCGATTGGAACTCACCGCTTCGGATGCCAGCGGTGGAGAAAGATACAAGAAGATCGCGATGCAACCGGAAGCGATCGACGAGTTGATGGTCGATCATTTTCTGGATGCGCACGAGCGAGCACCGCTGCAGATCATCCTGGACCTGGACGCGACCGACGATCCGGTTCATGGACATCAAGAAGGCCGGTTCTTTCACGGCTACTATGATTGCTACTGTTATTTACCCTTGTACATTTTTTGCGGTGAGTTTCTGCTGAGCGCTCAGTTGAGGACTGCCGACGTGGATCCTGCAAAAGGAGCGCTGCTGGATCTGCAGCGAGTGGTGGCACAGATCCGCAAGAGATGGCGCCGCGTGCCAATAATGGTGCGGGGAGATTCCGGATTCTGCAGAGACGCAATTATGGATTGGTGTGAGCGTGAGGGAATCGACTACGTCTTCGGATTGGCGAAGAATCCACGGCTGCTCAAGGAAATCGCAGAGGAATTGAAAGCGGCCGAGGCGGAATGGAGGAAAACAGGAGAGCCGGTGCGGCATTTTAAGAATTTTCGGTATCAGACGCTGGAAGACACGTGGAGCCGAAAGCGTCGGGTGATCGCCAAGGTGGAGCATCTGGAGAAAGGCAGCAACCCGCGTTTCGTTGTGACGTCGCTGGCTCAGAAATGGTTTCCGGCGGACGTCGTGTACGAAACCGTCTATTGTGCACGCGGCGAGATGGAGAACCGCGTGAAAGAACAACAGCTGGGATTATTTGCCGACCGGACCAGTACGGCGACGATACGTGGCAACCAAGTGCGGCTCTACTTTTCTTCAATCGCGTACATTCTCATGCATGATCTCCGACGATTGGCTCTGAAAGGCACGGATCTGGAACGGGCACAGTGCACCACGATTCGATTGAAGTTACTAAAAATCGGCGCGCAAATTCACGTCACCGTACGCCGTGTTTGGATTCGAATGGCTGCGGGCTATCCCTACAAGGAAGCCTTTCAACAGGCATTCGACAATCTTCGCGAGATACCCTTGCTCTGCTGAACTCGGGACCGAATCCGACACAAAATAATGCTGCCAGCACGACGAGTCAGGATTCGTGTCCGGCAAATCCGACTCATCACCGCTTCAAGACAAGCTCTTGCTACAACTTTGGCATTCCGACACGACCCTCGACGCTGCAATCGACTCTCACTTCGGGCGTTGGTGACTGATGTTGATCCTTAAAACGCAAAAAACCGTTCTGAGGTCGTCATGTGGTGAGAAATTGCGGCTAAGGCCTCAACGACCTTCACCGTTCAGCCTCTGAATCTCAGCGGGGAATGGAGTAGCCGGCGATTGGGTGCGTACGGTTATGTTACAGGGACGCTGACGCAGGAAGGAAACTCGGTCAAAGGAACAATTTCCTTGGGCGTCAATGGCGGCTGCAGCGCTCTTCGAAATAGCGGCTGTAGTGCCAGTACTCGAGCTCGACATTGCCGAAACGGATCGTCTTTATCAGTTCGA
>DAOTZF010000174.1:0-4822 GCA_034434415.1 Anaerolineales bacterium
CCTTTATTGTCCGTATACTTGCAAGATCCCTCTTCGCTAAAATTTATTGCATTGGAATCGTTGCAGTATATTTTTGGCTTGCCGTTATTGCAGTACTCCGAATTCGAACAACCTTGTGAGCCCGCTTGTCCATCTTGAAACCAATGTCCTGTCGGGTCATTATAGCGGACCGGATTATTGTTCACGAACGCATATCGATCCCAAGCCTGTGTCCCTTGCGTGGATGTGGGGACGATGCTGTCGGGGGAGGTGAAGCGTCCCAGCGAGGATCACTTATCTTAACCGCTCCCGTTCCTTTCGGGAGTGGTTTTGTTTGGGAGGGCGCGTACGCGCCCTCCCAAACAAAAATTCAGCGCGAGACCTCCTGAGAGTAGAATGCGGGTACCAAGCCAATCATTCTGCTATTCAGGAGGCACCGTCATGCTATCGGAAATCGAGCGTTTCGTCAATTGGGTGCGGAGACGCAGCCCGCAAGCGCGGACGTGGAAAGACTATGGTTATGACCTGCATTTCTTCGTGCGGGTTGTGGGAGACCGCCCGCCGCGTGAAGTCAATTTCAGGGACATAGATCATTTCATCGCCGTGCAAAGCGAGAAAGGTTTCAAACCATCCACGATCAACCGCCGCCTGGCCTCGGTGATCGCCTTGTATGGGTTCCTTGCGGCGGAAGACGAGGAACTGAACTGTCCCGTCATCTTCCGCAGGCATCACCTGCGCGAGCCCCAGAGACTGCCACGCCCCGTGCAGGAAGAAGACTTGAAACATTTCTTTGCGGCGATCGAAAGCAAGCGTGATTTTGCGATGTTCCTGTTGATGTTAAGGTGCGGATTGCGGATCGGCGAGGTCGCCAGTTTGCAGATGGCAGATCTGTTTCTCGAAGAAGAATTCCCGAGAATTGTAGCGCGCGGCAAAGGGTCGCGGGAACGAGGCGTATATCTTTCCAGACAAGCCGAACGCGCTTTGAGAGAGTATCTGGCCGAACGTACGTCCGCGAAAAGCGAGTTCGTCTTCCTGAGTTATCAACTGGACGGCCTGTCCACCACCGCCATCCACAAACGCCTCATGCGTTATCGCGAAGCGGCGGGGATTCATTTCTCCGCGCATCGTTTGCGGCATTCGTTTGCCAACGATATGTTGAACGCGGACGCGCCGATCACGTCCATCCAGAAACTCATGGGACACCGCTGGATCGAGTCCACGCAGACCTACGTGATGGCCAACGATAAACAAGTCTGCGCCGATTATTACGCGGCTTGCGCGAAGCTGGAAGGGTGGCAATGATGTGCGCGCTGCCTGGAAACACACCTGCCGAACGCTATGATCGTTCCCTGCATTATGGTCGCGGCAAGCATGTGCCACAGGGTGCGCCGCGTCCGTTGTCCACGTCGCATTGGCCGCGCGAAAATATCGAACTGCTCGAAGGCTATGAACAGTGGCTGCTCGGCGGCGGGGTGAGCGAGATGGTGGTGCGGACGTATCACGTCCCGATGGCAGGGCACGTGTTTGGGCTGACTCTCAAATCGCATTCGGAACTCGATCTCGATCACGATCTGGATTGCGCGCTCGAGTACGTCAAGTCGAAGGGCGTGGGCGCCGAGTGGATCAAGAATTGCCGCCTGTCACTGGTGAAGTTCCGCCGCTTCATGCGTCTCGAACGCGGCTTGGGCGAGGAGAGCAAGGAAACACCCTTTGACTCGGCACGCGTCACTTCTGGACTGCCAACCTGGCTGGTGAACGAACTGGATCGCTATCAGCGCCTGATGCAGAGAAATTGGCGCGACGCGCGTATGGAGCAAAACATCCGCCGTTTTTGGTCCGGGTATCTGCGTTTGTGGCGTTTTCTGGTCGAGCAAAAAGGCGTGCAATCTCTGGCGGACCTGAAACGCCAGCACGTGCTGGATTATGTGGACATGCGTCTCGCGGCAGGCTATTCTGTTTCGGGTGTAAACGGCGACTTGCGCAACCTTCGCACCTTCCTGGTCTTCTTGCAAGAGGAAGGATACAGCGTGCCGAATTCACTCCTCAAAATTCCTGGCCTGAAACAGCCCGAGCCTTTGCCGAGGTATCTCACCGATGAGCAGGTCAAGAAACTACGCGATGAGATCGAGCGCGGCGTGCGCGAGGCCGAACTTCCCAGCCATCACCGCTTAGCTTTGCTCGTGCGCGCCGCCTTTTATCTGCTCTGGCAGGGCGGTCTGCGGCTGGGCGAGGTCGAGGAATTGCGTTTGGAGGATTTGGACTTCCCGCAAACACGCCTGTCCGTGAGAGACGGAAAGGGAAAAAAGGATCGCACGGTCTATCTCGCCGAGACGGCCATCCTTGCTGTGCAGGAATTTCTGGCGGTGCGGGGGGAAGGCAGTGGCGATCACGTTTTTCTGTATCGCAACGCGCCTTTGAGGAAGGACATTATTCGAACCAATTTGCAGTACGCGGGCGAGCGCGTGGGTGTGAAGGTTTTCCCGCACCGGCTGCGCCACACCTGCGCCACGCAATTGCTCAACGCGGGCTGCCGCGTCACGTCCATTCAGCGATTCCCGGGTCACAGGAAATTGAGTTCCACCATGATCTATGCGCGCGCACATGACCAGACGGTGGCTGAGGATTATTTCGCCGCGATGCGGAGAGTGGAGCAGAGGTTGGAGATCGTTCCGCCGAAGCAGGAAATTCAAACGGATGAAGATGTCAAGGTGCAGGAACTATTTGAACTCGTTGAGAAACTGAAACTACCCGAACTTTGCTACGAAGAGCGGTTAGGCATTGCCAGCCAGTTGCGCGAGCTTTTTGGGATGGTTAATGAACATGCGCCGCCTATGGTTATTCGCGTTGCCAGGCAAGCAGTGGACTATCAAAGCAAACGTTTCCATTGTTTTGAGAAGTCATTTTGTAAAAGTCATCAACGCCTATTCCAAAAGCCTTCTCTGTAGAAATATAATAATCTGGGAGAACCCAGAATGGACGCACAAGCTCTTGAGGTGTATCACCTCGGTTGGCGACACCAGTATATATACTCACATTCCCGCTAAGAGGATCAACGGCTAAACTCTCAGCATTGGGTTGCGAAGGACAAATGCGATAAGAATCTGCATGACGTACCGCGGTTCCTACATATTCGATCAGCGTGTTTTCGGTTTTGTAATAGAGCAAAAGATCGAATGAGGTTCTATCAGGTTCAAGGATGCCTGGACTGATTCCAATGAAGACAAGAATCTCCGATGGCTTGCCATGTAGCTTGAAGACATTTTCAAAAGAAAAATACTTTACTTTCCTCAGAAAATCCTTTCCACCGATGGCGATGTGTACCTTTTCAACTACATCATTGGACGTGTAGACGCCGACATTCAAAACTATAGAATAACTTTGTATATCTTTTCCTGTTTCATAAAATCCGTATGTTTCGCTTCCCTTCCAACCTAACGACTCAAAGAAGTGGCGCGCATCACTATATAGAGATTCGCCTGGAACTATGCCCCAAACACACGGCAACATACATCCTTCGTTATTTGCCAGCAGTTCTTCCACCCGCGCCTCGCTTTCCAATCTTGATACTGTAGGCATCGGAGTACTCGTACTTGTTAATGTTGAGGTAGGCAAAATCATTTCTTGTGCTGTGCTTTGAGATGGAAAAATGTTTGTTGGAGCAATTGGCGACGTATCACTACATCCAGCAAGCATCGCGGCTATCGCAGAGATGATCAGGATGACTTTTATTGATTTCATTGCTGCCCTCGCTATCTATTGTAGCCACGTTGCCATATTTGTTTCAGTCCAATTGTACAAGGCCGCACCCGCGCTGTTTGGATAAAACGAATCAAAGACCCAGTTCATAAAAATATCGGCAAAGTCTTCACTTGGATCATTCCAATAGTCATCTACATCCTTTGAGTGGTACTGGCACTCTCCGACATAACTATCACAGTAGTATCCATTCTCTGGCGCGCTTCGTCCATTGTAGCGATTGCCGGATTCGGTAATCAAGTTGCCGTTAGCGTCGAAGATACCATCTGCCAACAGTTGAAGAGGATTATTAGTTCCGGTATACTTTTGCCCATCTCTATACCACATACGTCGCTCAAAGGCATGTCCCAGTTCGTGAACAATTAGCCGAGGCGTTATCATGCCTGGTTTGAATGCTATCTTGCAAACATCCGGGCCGCATTCCGTTTTCCCAAAGTATCCTCCAATTTCTGGACCACCAGGAACACTCCCATAGTAAAAATTCAAAGGTCCAAATGCCTCTCGAAAAATATCCTTTCCATTTCTCCCCGTCACGCGCCCAAATGCTTCTCCCGCGGCGAAAACCGCAAGATATGCATCGTAAGCATCATCAAATGTCCATTTTCCTTTCAATGTAACGCCATAAGACCGCAATTCTTTTTGTAATTGCCCCAGAGTTCCAGGAATGCCAGATTGATCGCATTCATCGCCAAGGCCAGCGCCATCACAAGCCTTGTGCCCTGACGGATCCACATATCGGATAGGATTATTGTTGGCGTAGGCGTAGCGATCGAAGGCTTGCGTACCTTGCGAGGCCAGAGGTACAATGCTATCAGGCTGGGTAAAGCGGTTAAGATAAGGATCGTACCAGCGGGCATTGTAGAACATGAGACCAAAGCCCGCCGAACCAAGATCAGTGGCATCATCCGAGACATACGAATACTGTCCCGTGAAGGTGTACCTTGTCGGTAAGGTTTGATTCTGCGTGGTGTACCTCACCTCGCCCCACGGCTTGTACCGGGTTTCAACGAGCAAGGTTCCAGCCTCGTCGGTTACAACGCTTGTCGAGCCGAGATGGTCGCCAAGCAGGTAATTGAGGGTGGTGGTT
>DAOTZF010000175.1:0-13869 GCA_034434415.1 Anaerolineales bacterium
CCCCTCGTCAACGAAAAATACAACGCCTGCCGCGTGGACTCGGTCAACCGGAACGGATGCGCGGGGCGATAGCCGGGCACCCAGACGACGCGCTCGCCCATGCATAACAGGGGCCATCTGTCACGCGCGCGCTGTGGAAGTTTCACATTGATAAAGAAATCGGATAATTTCGTCTCATGACCGTCCATGCCGAGCGGTTCGAAGCGGTCACCCTCCTGCCGCGCGCGTAATTCAAGCGAATCGGAAAGTTCGCGCGCATCCAGCCATACTTGAAATGGATCTTCATTCGATCTTGCTTCCTCCATCGCCAGCGAAGCAATATTCCAACGTTCGCAGTTCAATTTCCATCCACCAGATAGTTCCACCTGATCGGGAATCTTCAACGGGATAACTAATTTTTCTTCGGGCAGTTGGGGCCAGCGCTCGACGGGCAATGTGATATGTCCCGCCACAACGTAGATCATTGAACCCTCGCGCAGTAAATGCAATCCCTTTGTCAAATCCATGCGCGTGGGGTGCACAGGGTCTGTGACAAAACTGGTGGCGCGTTCAAGTGTGGCGAAACCCGCGTCGAGGTTGTCGGGGTGGAGTCGCTCCATGGCGCGGCGAATCAGGTTCCGTTGGAGTCCGAGGCGGTGTTTGGTCAACGCGGACGAGTCGAAGGCGACGTAATCCTTCGTCTCTTGTAAAACGACCTCCTTCCACGCGTCATCCAGCATTTGCGAAACGATCTCGTAATCGCCCGCCAGCGAACGCGAGGTGCGCCAGACCACCTCGCGGAAACGCGGATTGTACGATTCGAGCGTGGGAATGAGCAGGTGGCGCAGGCGGTTGCGGAAAAAATCGAGCGAGGCGTTGGTGGGGTCGTGCCGCGGACGAAGCCCATTCGCCGCGCAATAGACAATGGTCTCCTCGCGCCACACGTCGAGCAGCGGGCGCACGATGGGAATTTCAGCATCGAACGCGTGGATGATCGTACGGTGCGTCATGCCTTTGAGCCCGGCAAGCCCGGCGCCGCGCAGGAAGTGCATGAGCACGGTCTCGACCTGATCGTCGGCTGTGTGGCCGACCGCGACGGCTTGCGCGTTGAATTGGCGCGCCTGCTCCATGAGGAAACGATAACGCAGGATGCGCGCGGCCTCTTCGATGGATAATTTTTGCGCTTCCGCGAATCCGCGCACGTCGCCTTTCTCGATGACCCACTTGAGATTCAACCGCCCGGCGGTCTGCTCAACGGTGTTCGCGTCTGCATCGGAATCGGGACGCAGTTTGTGATTGAAATGCGCGACGATGACGCGATAACCCGCTTTACGGAGCACGTTCATTAAACACAAGCTGTCGGGTCCGCCGGAGACGCCAGCGATGATCGGTTTGTCTTTATTCAGTCCGCATAATTCGCGGAGGGAGGATTCGATGTGATCGAGCATGGTTTGTTTAACCACAGATGAACACGGATTGTTTATTGATAAAACGGGTTGGAAAAATTAATAAATCCGCTTTATCTGTGTTTATCTGTGGTGAATTAAATCTGATACAGTTCAACCAACACCCCCGATGTGCTTTCGGGGTGGATGAACGCGTATTTCTTTCCATCCGCCGCGGTGCGCGGCTCCTCGTTGATCAGGCGGACACCTTTCGATCTTAACAGTGATATCATGCCTTCGATATCGTCCACTTCCAAACAAATGTGGTGCATGCCTGGTCCGCGTTTGGCGAGGTACTTCGCAATGCCCGAATCATCCGTCGTAGGCTGGACCAGTTCCACTTCCGAGCCTTGAAGCGGAAGAAACGCCACCTGCGATTTTTCCGCGGGGACGTCGCGCAGTTCGTGCAGTTCCATCCCCAGCGCGTCGCGCCAAAACGACAGGGCTTTGTCCATATCGTCCACTACCACCGCGACGTGATTGATCTGTTTTACGTGAGGCATGTGAGTCTCCATCGGTGGTGACAGACACTTTAAAAGTGACTGTCACCTTACTGCGATTATATCCGCTTGCCAGAGAATCAGAGAACGATTAAGATAGAGGCATGCCTGCCCTCCCTTTCAACGTGCGACGCGTGGCGGTGATCATCGGGATTATCGCGCTGGTGTTCATCGTGCTCGAGTTCAACCGCCGCCTCGAAGAACTCAACCTGCTGGACAAACAACATGAGTTCGTGCTCACGCAAGCCACGCAGGCTGTGCAAACGCAAATGGCGTTGCAGACGCGGGTCGCGTATGCCGAGTCCGACAAAGCCGTTGAGGAGTGGGCGCGCACCGACGGTCACTACGTTCAGGAGGGCGACCTGCCGGTTGTGCCGCTCGGCCAGCCCGGGGTGGCGCCCGTCGAGCTGAGCACGCCCATCCCTACGCCGACCTCGATGACGAACGTGCAAATCTGGTGGGATTTGTTCTTCGGTGAACACTAGCAGCATCCGCAGATTATCCAGATTTCGCAGATTTTAAAATAATCGGCGTAATCAGCGAAATCTGCGGATTATTCATCATGCCCAACCCAAATTCGTTTTGGATGACAAACCGACTCTCGCTCTTCCCCGAAGCGACTCGCGCTCGCGGCGATTCGCTCTTCATCGCGGGACATTCCCTCGCCTCACTCGCGGACGTGTACGGGACTCCGCTTTACCTCTACGATCGCGCCACGTTAGACATTGCCTTCACGAAATACGAGTCCGCGTTGCGCGCGTATTATCCGGGTGAGTCACACATCACCTACGCAGGGAAAGCCTTCCTATGCAAAGCCATCGCCGCATGGACTCAACAACACAACCTGATGGTGGATTGCACCGGCGAAGGCGAGATCGGAATCGCGGTCGCGGGCGGCGTGCCGCGTGAGAAGATGCTGGTACACGGGGTGAATAAGTCGCCAGCGGACTTGAAGTCCGCGTTTCAGCATGCGGGCACGATCGTTGTTGATAATTTGACAGAACTCAAAAATATCCATGTCATTCTGAGGGAGCGAAGCGACCGAAGAATCTCGCTCGACGATGAGGAGACTCTTCGCTTCGCTCAGAGTGACATGTCCTTTTGGCTTCGCCTCCTGCCCGGCATCCCCGTCTCCACCCATCACGCCCACACACAGACCGGTCATCACGACAGTAAATTCGGCATGACGCGCGAAGAAATCTTCGAAGCGGCAAAAATCTGTAAACAAAGCAATCTTCCCCTCAACGGAATCCACTTCCACCAAGGCTCCAACTTCCGCGACCCCGAGCCGTTGATTCCCGCCATTGAACTCGCCCTCGACCTCGCCAAAGACATCAGATTCTCCGGCAAGTGGCATTTTTGTCCCGGCGGCGGATGGGGCGTGGCATATCACGAAGATGAACTGCCGAATCCGTCCATTGAAAGTTACGTGCGCGGAATCGCTGAAGCAGTGAGTGAGGGATGCCGTCAACGCGGACTCGATCTCCCCGTTTTGCATCTCGAGCCCGGGCGCAGTCTCGTGGCGCGGGCGGGCGTGGCGATCTACCGCGTCGGCGCGATCAAACAACGCGGCGACAAGACTTGGATCCTCACCGACGGCGGCATGGCGGACAATCCGCGCTTTGCGTTGTACGGTGCGAGATATTCCTGTCTGCCGGTGACTGGACTCGATCGGGAAATAAACTCTAAGGTTACGATTGCGGGTCCGTACTGCGAATCGGGCGATATACTTATCGAAGATTTACCGATGCCCGAGTTGAAGGAAGGTGAGCTAATCGCTGTCCCTGTAGCGGGCGCGTACCACCTGAGCATGTCCTCCAATTACAACGGCGCGCGGAGACCGGAAGTGCTGATGCTGGAGGAGGGAGAGGTGGAGATGATTATGCGAAGAGAAACCACAGATGATTTGTTAAAAAAAAAGGAACATTTAAGTAAATTTCGATCCATTTACCAAAGTGGTAGCACATAAAATTCTTGTTTGTTTCTCCAAATCGGCTAATAAAAATCTTGACAAATTAGAAAATTTGTTCTATATTCGACCTCACATTGAATTTAGAGTAAATTTTTGGAGAACAACATGTCAGATCAAAATGTCCCGTTATTTGAAGGTCCCGTGAGGGTTTATCTACAGGGGCAGAATGCCCTCTGCCTCAAAGTCCCAAGTTTACTTGATCAAGGAGTGCTATATCACATTGGTCAAGAAAACACAGAACTATCTATCCACGATTTTCGAAGCCAGCCTGTAAAATCCGCAAAGGAGGCGATTATTAAGCAATACCAAAACGGATTTGCTTCTACATTCAATCAACATGCCTGGGCTCAAATTCGCTACGACCACTCAACAGAAAAAATAGAGATCGATTTGCGCGATTTACACGAACCAAGCAATTCAGAATACCCACTCTTATGGTTGGGAATTCTGGAGGATAATATTATGCCCGATTATGATGTGGAATGGGAAGTGTTTAAACCCCTTGATAGCGGCCAAACCGCTTTTGTTTCACTTCTTCCGTCTCCTTGATTTTCTTAAATTTGTTGTGCGAATATCATGAGTGGATACCGGGATTCCTTCATAGCTAAACTCAGGTAACTCTACTTCACCCAGCCTTTCAGCTGCAACAATAAATCGGGAAATATTTCTCCATAGTTCTTGCTCTTCAACAATTGTTTTTGGAGGTGTCCAATTTAGTTGCCGCAGTAACTTTACACGATACAAATCAAAACTTGCACGAATGTACATTCCAAATTCCTCGGCAACATTTACTGCAATTAAGTACAAAACGTAGCCAAAACCAATGAGAAGAGTGGAAATAAACAAATACCCTATAGGATTAATAAAATCATATCCAATAAAAAAGAAACCTTGAAGCCTGATAGTCAAAGGCTCAATCAAATTAGGGAAGAAAATCAAAGGCAAACCTATAATACCAAAGAAAAAACTTAACATCCCATTGCAACATACGAGAAATGAAGAATTAATTAAAAACATAAAATGATTATTCTTTTCGTCAATATGACCGATTAGTTCTGGAGGCAACACAGGAACCAAACGGGGCCATATAGTGATCTCTTCGATTGCATATCTCTCATAAGCATACATTTCACTCGCCCGCAACACATTTCCAAGGCGCGTCGGCATCAAAAAGTCTTTATCTAATGGGCTGCGAAGCCCAAGGTCTGCTAATTCCTCATGAGCTCTTAATAAGTTTTTTACATCTTGTTCCATCTCCTTCTCAAGCACATTCTTTCCACCTTCAATTTTCTTCATAAGTCTCGCATTATCTTTTTTCCACTTATGGTAATTACCAAGATTGGATTCTTCCCAGTTCCTTTCTTGCCGTCGAACAAGATAATCTCCCAGCCATTTCGGGAAAAGATAGCCTTCAAAGATTTTTACAGTTATATCGTTTGCGCTGTATAAATAAAAAGCCACCCAGAACATCAACAAAGTCAATACAATCCATTCATTATTGATAAACGATTTGCTACTCAATATCTGACCCGAAAGATCATTGGGAACAAACCCTCTAAAAAGAAAAAATCCTAACAAAGTGAAAATTGCTGCAGGTAAAAATGCAGAGACAATATAAGATCGCCCAATTTCTTTCAGAAAACTGTCATTCATTTCTTCAACACAGGGCGTTTTACATTAATCACTAAACCACATTTTTTACATTTCTTAGTATATCCCCCATCATTCTTACGCGTAATAATCCAATCCCGTTTCTGTTTACACTGCGGACACATCTTCTTTTCCAGATTGGGATCGCTGAGTTTCGTTTTGCCATGTAACCGAGGAATACTGGTTGCCATAGAATATACCCTAGGGATTTGCGATTGCACTCAGTATAGCAAACTTTCTCCCAATTTGCCTACCGACTTTCTTAACTTACACGCAACGCCATTGTCGCCACCAACCCCTTCGGCAACATATCCCCCGCATGACTAGCAGTAACCTCCCCATCCTTCATCACAAATTGTAGACTCTGTTTATCCGCAAGCGTGCGCAAATCCTCCAGCGGATTCTTTTCGTGTACGATCAAATCGGCGACCTTGCCTGCTTCGAGCGTACCAAGCCACGAATCCCAGCCTAATGCTTTTGCCGCGTTGCCTGTCGCCGCAACGATGGAATCCATCACCGAGAGTCCCGCTTTGTGCATCCAATACACTTCGAGCGCGTTCTCGCCGTGATAATTCAACGGCGTGCCGACATCAGAGCCCATGACGATCGGCACTCCCGCTTCGTACGCCACCTTCAAACTCATGGCGGCTTCACCTTGAGTGGCTTTGTTCTTATCCATGATCCACAAGGGAATCGCCGACCTCTCCGCCAAAATAATATCCCAACCCACTTTCAACGTCGGCACGAGGAAGACGCTGCGCTCCGCCATGAGTTGAATCACATGCGGGTCGCGGAATAAATATGTGCCATGCTCCAGCGTGGTCACGCCCGCCTCCACCGCTTTGCGGATTCCGTCAATGCCGTGCGCGTGCATCGCCACGGGCTTGCCGAATTTCTTCGCTTCATCCACCAATGCCTGAATTTCATCCGAATTGAAATGCGTCACACCGGGCACGCCGTTTTCCACCAGCACCGCGCCGGTTACGCCCATCTTGATCACGTCCGCGCCGTGCTTCACCTGTTCGCGCACCGCTTTGCGCACCTCGTCCACGCCGTCTGCCACGCGGTACATGCCGACGTAATAATCCGCGCCCGCTTCGGTGATGGAAATGAATCTGCCAGCCAGGCACATGCGCGGACCCGCAAAGTCGCCGCGTTGGATGGAACGCCGCACATCGAATTCCAATTCACTCCAGCCGCCGAGATCGCGCACGGTTGTGACTCCCGCCGCGAGATTCTTCTGCGCGTTGGATAAAATCTTCAATGCCATTTGTCCTGTCGGCGCGTAGAACTGGCTATCCGCTTCGCCGGAGCCTGAGAGGTGCACATGCGCATCGATCAAGCCCGGTAAAACGTATCCACCGTGCAAATCAAGCGTGACAAATTCTCCGCCCGCTTCGTTCCAACTTGCGGCTGGTCCGGCGTAGGAAATTTTCCCGTCCCGTATGGCGATGACCGCGTCCGCGACGGGTTCACGCCCGGTGCCGTCGATGAGGGTGAAGTTTTTCAGAATGGTATCCATACGATGCCTATTGTATCCGTTGTGTCAAAATGGGTGTATAAATTGATTTGGATGTCACCTTCTCCCTATGGGAGAAGGGTTAGGGATGAGGGCACGCGTTACCGCGAACGCAGCCGAATCAACCCTCCCGCATCGTGAAGCGTTTGCACTCGAAAGAGGAATCAGCATGGCAGTCAAATCATCCAAAGCTAAAAAGAATCCAAAACAGGACGAACCCGAGGAGCCGGTCTGGACGTACCGCGGTTATAAACTCAGGACGAGCGAGTTCGTGACGGCGATGGTGCATTTGTTTCGCGCCGAGATCCAGCGCGCGAACGTGTGGCGTCAGCGACTCGATACGACGACCAACTGGGCGGTGGTCGCCACCGGCGCGACGTTGTCCATTGCGTTCAGTCAGGCGGCTGTTCATCACGGCATCATCATCCTGAACACATTGTTGGTGTTGTGGTTCCTGTTCATCGAGGCGCGGCGGTATCGTTACTACGAGTTGTGGAGTTATCGCGTGCGCCTGATGGAAACGGATTTTTACGCGGCGATGCTCGTGCCGCCGTTCCACCCCTCGCCCGAATGGGCGGAAAGCCTCGCCGAGAATTTGCTCACACCGAGTTTTCCCATTTCGATGTGGGAGGCGTTCGGCAGGAGATTGCGCCGAAATTATTTTTGGATCTTCCTCATTTTGTATGCATCGTGGGCGGCGAAGATATGGTTATTTCCGGAACCGGCGACCAGCCTGAGCGAATTTGTGAGTCGCAGCGCCGTGGGACCCGTGCCCGGCGAAGTGATGATCGCGCTCGGGTTCCTGCTCTACACCTCACTGGCGCTTATCGCCATCGCCACAGTCACGATGACGCGCGCCACCGGCGAAGTTCTGCCGCGCTTCGGCGATGAAAGCGCAACCGCCGCGCCTTCGATGCAAGGCAAGCCGCAGGGATTGCGCGCCTTTCTCGCGCCGCGTCATCGCCGCAGGCAATTGCTTGCACTGGTCATCACCGATAAACCCGAGCCCGTTGCGCAACGAATTCTTTCTGACCTTGGGCGCGGTGTGACTGCCATGCAAGGCAAGGGGATGTATACCGGGAAACAACGTTCCATCCTCATATGCGCGCTTACAGTGACCGAGGCGCACAACTTGAAAGCCGCGGTTGCCAAAGAGGATCCGCAGGCTTTTGTGATCGTCTCGCCTGCGCAGGAAATTTTGGGACGTGGCTTCAATCCGTTGGAGGAGAAATAACGCTTCTCAAATAAAAAAGACCACCTTGCGGTGATCTTTTAGTGCCGAGGGAGAGATTCGGACTCTCGACCAAGGGCTTATGAGTCCCCTGCTCTACCACTGAGCTACCTCGGCATGAGCAAAGCGCCGCAAATATTACTATGGGAGATAGGGTTTGTCAACGCAACGGGAAAATAATCGGACTGGGATATAATCAGCCAAGGAGTCGCATGAGTTATGAAAATCCTTGTCCTCAACAATGACTTGATGGAGCGCACCGTCATCCAGCATGTGTTGCAGGTGAACGGTCATGAGATCGTCAACGCCGAGAACAGCGACACAGCCCTATACCTCCTTCAGAACGGGGATATCCGTTTCATTATTGGCGACCGCTCCAACACAGACATGGATGAAAAGGCGTTCATCCGCAAAGTGCGTGAAGAGAAACCACCATATTACATTTACATCCTGTTGATCACCGCCAAGGTGCAGGATGCCGACGTGACCACGCCGCGTTTAGGCGCGGACGATTATCTCAACAAGCCCATCGTCCCCGCGGAGCTGAAATCTCGCGTGCACATCGGCGAGAGGATTCTCGCCCTCGGCGACAATCTTGTGAACGCGAAGGAAACCCTTGAAAACCTCGCCATGGTGGATACGCTGACCGGCGCGCTGAACCAGATCGCGTTCATGATCTTCTCGCGCGGCGAACTCGAGCGCGCCCGCCGCGGGCAGGCTCCGTTGAGCCTGATCGCCTTCGACGTGGACAACTTCAAAGCCACGAACGAAAAATACGGACGCAACATCGGCAACGATGTGTTGACCGTTATTGCACAGGGAATCCGCGAGAAAAGCCGCCCCTACGACGGGCTGGGACGCTTCGAATCGGACACCTTCCTGCTCATCCTGCCCGGCGTGATCGGCACCGACGCGGAGAAGATCGCAGACCGAGTCATGAAGGGCATCGCGAACACAAGAATATCCATGCTCGACGGCACCGAACTAAAGGTCAGTTTGAGCGCGGGAATCGTCTCCTCGGCGCGCGTCACTGTTTCCACGGACATGGACGCGCTGGTCGAACGGACGAAAGAGGCTGTCACGATGGCGAAGCGGGAGGGGGGAGCAGAAGACCGGATCTACACGATCTACGTGTAGGTTTACCTGAGAACAATCTGCAAGACGAACAACGCGACCATCCCTACCAGGATGGTGACCAGTGTGTTTTTACTGACCCACGCGACGACGAGGGCAACAAGCCCTGCCAGCAGGCGATGATTATCGAGTGAAAGATAAAACTCGCCGGAACGCATGAACAACTCAGGGAAAACAATGGCGGATAGCACCGCAGGCGGGACGTAATGCAACGCCTTACGGATCGTTTCCGGGACGTGGAGCCTGCCAAACGCGTAGATGAAAGAAAACCGCATCCCGAACGTGATCAAACCGCCCAGCAACATGACAAGCCAAATATTCATTTCTGCTCGCAACGACTAATACAGATTCTTTGCATGGTTACTCGTCCAAGGATCGGCGCAGGTTGGCTTGGATCGGCAGATCCGGTTTCGGTTTTGCTTGCGTCTTGTCCTCCAAAAATGTCCCCACGGCGATTCCCACCAAAGCCGCAAGGATCAAACCCAGTTTGTACGGGAGTGAATACGCGGCAAGCGCGACGCATCCAGCCGACAACGCCGCGGCGACCGCGGGCCGATTCTTCAAGACTGGCACCACCATCGCGATGAAGGTGAGCGGGAGGGCAAAATCCAGCGACCACGAATCGGGGATCGCCGCGCCGAGGAAAATTCCCAGCGCGGTGCTGAATTGCCAGGTGACCCACAACGCAAGCCCCGCGCCGAAAAGGAACCAGTGGCTGTATGGTTTCACACCATTGCTTTCATAATGAATGATGCTGGGGGCATACGCCTCATCCGTGAGCAGGTAACTCAAAAGCGTTTTCCAACGCGTCGAAAGGGAGGCAAGATGAGGGGCGAGCGAAGCGGAATACAACATGTGCCTCAAGTTCACCACCGCGACCGTCAACACGATGACGAAACCCGGCGCGGAATCTTTTACTAGTTGCGTGGTAATAAATTGCGCCGAACCGGCGAACACCATCGAAGACATCATCTGCGCCGAGGCAGTGGATAGCCCGGCACCCAACGCCAGCGCGCCATAGATCATGCCGAAGGGGAAGACCCCGATCAACAGGGGAATCTCCGCACGAACCCCCGCCCAAAAATATTTTTTCTTTTCGCTCATGGTGCTCCAAGAATCTCACGCGCGGCGCGTTGACCGCTCTCAACGGCACCTTCCATGAATCCCTGAACCGGCGTGGCGTGTTCGCCTGCGAAGAACAAACGACCCGCAGGCTGGAACAATGTTTTCCAATGCTTCAGCACATCGCCGGGCGCCAGCGCCATGTACGACCCGCGCGTGAATGGTTCGTTCAGCCACGCGATTGTTGCCACATTTTCGATCGACTTCGAGGAGCCGGGAAAATGTTTTTCGATCTCGGTAACTGCCATCTCGATCCGCTCTTCATCGCTCAACGCGGAAAGTTTTACACCGGGTCCGCCGCCGGTGTAGGCGGTGATGATACCGCGTTCATGCTCAAAGTGACTCGTCGCATGCCAGGTCATCACGATCGGCGCGTCAGTGGTCAGCCTGCCGGACCAGCCGCGTTCATCCCAAAATCGTTTTCGATATTCGATCAACACCTTCGTCACTGCGCCGTAGGAAATTTCATCCACAAGTTTTTGATGCACGGAAGGCAATGATGAATTGAAATCCATCGAACGCGCGGTTGTCAACGGAATCGCCAAAATCGCAAAGTCTGAATCAATCGTCACATGCGAATCCTCTTGACGATACGTGACAGCTACCCCGTCCGAGGTGAGGCGCACTGACTCAACGATCGCGTTGAATCGCACATCGGGTAACGCGTCCGCGAGCGCACGGGGAATCTGGTCGTTGCCTCCCAGCACGCGCATACTGGGCGAATGATCCGTTTCGAAATAATACATCTTCGCGTTGCGGCACAGGTCGAGCAGTGACAGTTGCTCGGGCTCACACGTATATTCGGAGCGGATGTGCTGGGCAAAATATTGCTTCGCGAACGGATGCACGTCCAGCGATTGAATCCAATCGCGTGCAGATTGCGCATCGAGACGTTCCGCTTCGCGCGCCAAGTGAGGCTGGTTCGGGTCTGGGACGAATTGACTCAACTCTGCCAAAAATTCCCATTCGCGGTCGACTTCTTCGGCAAGGTTGAAACCCCACACACTTGCATCGGTGAGCGGACCCGATTTGCCATCGAACGAAGCCCAATCCCTGTCGCCGCCGCGCCAACTCGTGGCGGGTGCAAGCTTGAAACCGAATTGATGTGCCAGCGCGATCATGCGCGTGTGACTCTCTTCGATGAATTCACCGCCGCCTTCGGCGACCATCCCATTCGAAAATTCACGGATCGTGTACACGCGTCCGCCCACGCGGTTCCGCGCTTCGAGCACAGTGACGTTCCACCCGGCGCGATGTAATTCATACGCGGCGGAAAGACCGGCGAGACCTGCGCCGATCACAGTGACAGTTTTATTTTTCAGCATCATGCGTGCAAGTATAGCCGGGAATATTCCCCTACATCAATGGGTTCCATCGCAATGACAGGAAGAAGGCGAGGAGGATCAATAACACCGCAACAGCATTGAAGAGCGCGCTGATCTCCGTTGTTTCGCGCGTGACAACCAGATAGGTCGGCAGGTTACGGAATACATTTTGCAGTTCGCTCGCGCTGGTCGCCGCGTAATAGGTGCCGCCGGTCATATCCGCAACTTGCTGCAAGGTGAACTCATCCAATTCCCTGCGGAAGCCTCCGCCCCCACCGAACGGCGCGCCAAAACCAAACCCGGGACCGCCGAATTGATCGCTCTCTGAAAACACATCGCCGCAGATCATGGGAGAGGTATTGTTGACTGTGCCAAAGCCGATGGTGTACACGCGGATACCGCGTGCAAGCGCTTCGTTCGCGGCAGTGAACGGAGATGGTCCCGCGTTACTCGAGCCGTCGGTGAGAAGCACGATGATATGCGGCGCGAATTCTCCTTCGGGGACGGGCTGCACGGATGCATCAAACTGCGTTGGCGCGATTCGATTATCGATCTCTGAGATCGCATCGATCGAGCGCAGGATGGCGCTCCCGATTGCGGTCCGGCGCGCAGGCGTGAGATTGGTGATCGCGCTCGCAAGCAGGTCTCGATCCCTTGTGGGCGGCTGCACCAACTCGGCAAAGCCGGCGAACGCGACCACGCCGATCTGCGTGCCTTCATCCTGACTTTGGATAAATTCAATGGCGGCTTGCTGTGCAGCGACCAGGCGGTTCGGCGGAATGTCCGTCGAGCACATGCTCCTCGAAACATCCAGCGCGAGGATGATCGTGGCGCGATTCGATGGGACGATGATCTCCGCGGTGGGGCGTGTCAATGCAAACACGAGGCTTGTCAGCGCGAGCAGGAAGAGAACGAACGGTACGTGCCTCCGCAACCACGACTGATGAGACGCCGCGTCTCGTACCAGCGACAAACTCGAATAGCGGATGACATAGCGCTTGCGCCGGCGCAGAATCCACACATACGCGAGGATGATGAACGGTATAAGGAACAGCAAGTACAGCGAAGAGGGCCACAACATGCTCATAGTACACGCCCAAACCAGAGGAGCGAGATCGCACCGCCGACTAAAAAGAGCAACATCCCAAGCCCCGCCAGAATCGAAGTGATTTCCATTTCCTCAGCTCGGACGGTCAACTTCGGCTCAAGGTCGTTGTAGATCCTGCGCAATTCCTCCTCGTTACCGGCATTGTAATAAACACCGCCGGTCGTTTCCGAGATCGCTTGCAACATCGGTTCATCCAAACGTGAATGGACGGTAAAACCTTCCACGGTGATGGTTGCGCCTTCAGGGCTGCCAATGCCCACCGTGTATATGCGGACGCCAAAGTCTGCAGCGAGATCTGCCGCGAGAATCGGGTCGGGCTCCTGATTGTTTTCGCCGTCGGTCAGCAGGACGATCGCTGAAGAGGGGTACCAACCTTCGGGAACCGAACCAGGCTCCGGTTGGGTTTGATCCGAAATGTCGGCAGTGCTCAAAAAGGGAGGGTCGCCCGCATCCACAACGATGGTATTGAGCGCGACGAGAATCCCGTTCCCCAGCGAGGTGCCGCGACGCGGCACAAGTCGCTCGATGGTATCGATGACGTCTGCGCGTTCATCTGTCGGAGATTGAACACTGATGCCTCCGTCGCTGAACGCGACCACGCCGATCTTCACGCTGGTCGGCTGGGTATCTACAAATTCGAGCGCGGCGGTTTTTGCAGCCTCCATGCGCGTGGGTTGCAAGTCTTCCGCAGACATGCTCCCCGAAACATCGAATGTGAGAATGACCGTGCCTTCAATTCGTGGAATACTGATCAACGACTGCGGCCGCGCAAGGGAAAGAATGAGAATCGCAATCCCAAGGAGGAACAGAATCGCAGGCAGTGGACGGCGCCGCGGCGCGGCGTTTTGAGACGAATCGTACAGCGCGCCGAAACTCCCGAAGCG
>DAOTZF010000176.1:0-8095 GCA_034434415.1 Anaerolineales bacterium
CATGTACGCTTCCGCTTCTTTGATCTTTCCCTGTGCGAGCAAATCATCCGCGTTGACGCGCGTCTCGTGCATTTCTGCGCGGAAATCGAACGGCGGCGTCTCCTCGAATCCGTTCGAGGGGAGGGGAGCGATTCCAAACGTGGTCCAGTTGTCCCTTCGGGTTGAGGCGTTTTCGTCTACTGGGGAAGCTGCGAGTTCGGGATAATATTTTTGGATGACGAACGCCCCGATCTCTGTCCCGACGATGGATGCGGTCGTTTCGTTCATGGTGCGAAGTTCGGGTGTGGTGCTGTAATTAATTCCGAGCGGACGGAGGTTTAGATAATTATGTGCCCATTCGTGCGCGATGGTTTCCAACAACCAATGCAGGTTGGTGGTTTCGGTGACCATGGTGGGATACACACCGACCCCGCCGATGGGTACCGTGATCGTGGAAACATCCAGCGACTGTGCGACTCTATCCTCCAATTGAATTTGGTCATCCAGCGTCAAGGTTGGCAACAGGGATATGTTCGCGATCTGCTCGATGACATCGCGCCGCGACACCACGAGCGCGAGAGGCGTCGATGTTGTGTGATAGAGCACTGGCGGGATGGGTTGCCCGCTGGTCGTGAGATTCGATTCAGCGAGAGCGTTTGTAATCTGGCTTTGAAAAGCCGCCTCTGCAAGCGGGGCGAGCGATGCCTGTCGGTCAAGCAGTTGATCGCGTTGTTCGCGCAGGAGGGCGCTTTTCGCTTCTTTGTCCGTGATGGCTGGGTCGGCGAAGACGCGTTCGATGCTGAATTCGACTTCCATGAGGCGTTGGGTGGTCCGCAGGTATTCAAAAACGATCTGTTTGTTCGTGGCGCGGTCGAACAAGTGAGGTAAGCCGATGACATTCTGTTCGAGTTTGAGCCAGGTGGCATCCCAAACCCAGGTCGGATAATCGAACTCGATTCCCCGCGTAAACGTGCGAACGCGGTCGGTTTGACCGGTAAGGCGTGGGACGGAGCCTGTTGCGAGAACAATCACCACGATAGTGATGGAAATAAGATCCACAATTCGAGCAATGCGATAGAGCATGACAAAATTATAACAGCAGGGTTTTTGGCTTTCGCAACGGCTTGCCAACCCGGTCGTATTCTTATTAGATTTGTATAAGCCTTGTTTCTACCTTCACCGCCAATTCATATTTGTGGAGTAGAATTTTAGGGCTTTAGAAGTACATCACGGAGGAACCTCAATGATCGGATTTTTCGGAAAAAGAAAATGGCTGGTATTTGCCCTGCTTCTTGCAGGAATTGCCATCGTCGCGCTTGCCCTTCGGAACCGCTCCGGTAACACCGCTGTCAACCAATTCCAGACGGAAACCATCGGCCGCGGCAACCTCACCGCGACAATCGGCGCGACCGGCACCGTCCGCGCCAAGCAATCTGCCACATTGATCTGGCAGGCGGCGGGTACAGTAGATGTGGTCAATGTGAAAGTAGGCGACAAGGTCCCCGCAGATTTTGTATTGGCATATCTCGAAAAGACCTCGCTCCCGCAAAGTATTATCCTGGCTGAGGCAGACCTTGCCAGTGCGCAAAAGTCATTGGATGAACTGGTCAATTCGGATACTGCGCTGGCTCAGGCGGTGATCACATTGCGCGACGCGCAGGAAGCTTACGACAAAGCCTTTAACTGGCGCGAGGAATTGAACGGCAAGATTCACATCAAGGAAATCATCTATAAAACCTTCGGTAATCGAAAAATTCCCGTGCTGAAGGAATACCGGGGATACGCAGGTCAGGAAGTGATCGACAAAGCAGATGAAGACCTCGCATTGGCAAAAGCCAAGCTGGACGATGCCCAACGTGAGTACGATCGCCTCGCCGGTGGGAATTTGGCGGAAATCGCCGCTGCACAAGCCCGCGTGGATGCGGCTCAAGCGACCATCAACCTGGCTCGCCTTACCGCGCCGTTTGCCGCCACCGTGACCGAATCCATTCCGCTTTCCGGAGATCAGGTTGCCGCGGGCGCAACCGCGTTTCGCCTCGACGACCTCACCAGCCTGCTCGTGGATGTCGAAGTTTCAGAAGTGGATATCAATAGTGTTGCCGTGGGGCAGTCTGCCACGTTGTCATTCGATGCAATCCTTGATAGAACCTATAATGGCATCGTGGTTCAAGTCGCGCAGGCGGGGACAGACGTGGGCGGTGTGGTCAGCTTTAAGGTAACAGTCGAGTTGACGGATGCTGACGGATTCGTCAAGCCCGGCATGACAGCGGCTGTGAACATCATTGTGAATGAATTAACGGATGTGGTGCTGGTTCCGAACAGCGCCATCCGCCTCGTGGATGGACAACGTGTCGTTTACCTATTGGTGAACAGCCTGCCAGTAAAAACGCAAATTACACTTGGCGCTTCGGGCGATACCGTCAGCATGGTCGCCGATGGCAGTGTTGTGGAGGGAGACCTGATCATTTTGAATCCGCCGTCCGAGGTGGGAGGTCCGTTTGGAGGAGGGTAGCATGGACCGGGTGATTGAAGCCCGCGACCTTCGCAAGGTCTACAAAATGGGTGAAGTGGAGGTCGAAGCACTCCGCGGAGTGTCGTTCGAGATTCAACGCGGTGAAGTCGTGGCGATCATGGGTCCATCAGGATCTGGCAAATCCACGCTAATGAACACATTGGGATGTTTGGACAGGCCCACCTCCGGCGAGTACATTTTGGACGGCGAAGCGGTCGCCTCGCTGCAAGACGATCAATTGGCGGATATTCGGAATCGCAAAGTTGGGTTTGTCTTCCAAAGTTTCAATCTGCTCTCACGTCAGACCGCAATTACCAACGTCGAACTTCCTCTCCGATATTCAGGCAATACGAGCGGGCGGCGTGAACGCGCGATCTGGGCTTTGAAGGCGGTCGGTTTGGAAGACCGCATGACCCATCGTCCGTACGAACTTTCCGGCGGACAGCAACAGCGCGTTGCCATTGCGCGCGCCATTGTCAACAACCCCGCCATCATCATGGCAGATGAACCAACAGGTAACCTCGATTCAAAAGTTGGGAAAGAGATCATGAATCTCTTGCTCAACCTTAATAGGGAAAACGGCACAACGCTCATTATCATCACACATGACCCAACAATTGCCGAGCAGACGGGCCGCGTGATCCGTTTGCGCGACGGACTTCTGGAGAATGGCTCATGACGCTTGCCCAGGCTTTTTTTGAAGCGCTTGAATCGTTGAATGGGAACAAGCTCAGGTCCGGTTTGACCGTGTTGGGTATCGTCATTGGCGTTGCGGCCGTGATCGCGATGCTTGCTGTGGGGAACGGTGCCCAAGCCTCCATCACCGGATCCATCACGAGCATCGGTACAAACTTATTGTTCGTTTTTCGTGGGAGCCCCGAAAGCCAGCAGCAGGGACCCGGAGGTGGGAGCGGGAATAATGACCGGCCGCTTACGCTTTCAGACGCGGCAGCCATCGCAGATCCGTTTGCCGCACCGTCGGTTGAATCCGTTGCGCCTGCGATCCAGGGAAATGGGATCCTATCGTTTGGCGGGGAAAGTACAACAACTACCATTACCGGCATAACGCCTGAATATTTCATCGTGCGAAATCTGGAACTTACCGAAGGTGAATTTATCAACCAGGAACACATGCTGGGACGGATGTCTGTTGTGGTTTTGGGACCCGAAGCCGCAGACGCGATCCTGGGCCGCCATGAGGGAATTGTCGGTGAGACGATCCGTATCGAAGGACAACCGTTCCGTGTGATCGGTGTTTTGGTTGCCAAAGGTGGGGGGGCGTTTGGGAGTGAGGATAATAGCGCTTATATTCCCTTTACGACGGCGCAGGCGCGTCTTTTGAAACGCAGTTCGCGTGATGAAATCGATATCCTCTATGTGCAAGCCACCACCGCTGAATCGGTTCCGCAGGCGGCAGACGAAATCTCAAATATTTTGCGCCAGCGTCACCGCACGCCAATCGGCGACGATGACTTTACCGTTTTTACGCAACAGGATTTCCTTCAAACGTTTCAAGCGATCACGGGCGTGCTTACCATCTTCCTTGGCGGCATCGCGGGAATTTCCCTGCTGGTGGGCGGCATCGGTATCATGAATATCATGCTCGTCTCGGTCACCGAACGCACGCGCGAGATCGGCTTGCGCAAGGCATTAGGCGCGCGCAAGCGCGATATTTTGATTCAATTCCTTACCGAGTCGTCGCTGTTGAGTTTGATCGGCGGCATCATTGGAATCCTGTTCGGTTGGTTGATATCGTTTGTTGTCGGTCAGATCGCCGCGGCAAGCGGCACCGCGTTCACACCCATCGTCGGGGCAGATGCGGTTGCCCTCGCCACCATCTTTTCTGCGGCTGTAGGTTTGTTCTTTGGAATTTACCCCGCGAACCGCGCGGCGAATCTGGAGCCGGTCGAAGCCTTGCGGTACGAATAAAAATGAGACTGTAGGGGCGGGGTGACCCCGCCCCTACATGATACAATCACCCCATGCCTGAATTCAAAATCCTCGTTGCAGATGGGCTGGATGAATCCGGCTTGTCCATTTTGCGCGCATCCGCGAGTGTTGAGGACCGCCGGGATATTTCGGCAGATGACCTTCTCAAGGTGATTCCTGATGTTGACGGACTCATCGTTCGCGGTCGGACAAAGGTAACTGCCTCGCTCATGGATGCCGCTTCACGCCTCAAAGTGATCGGCCGTGCTGGCGTCGGCGTGGACAATATTGACCTCGAAGCGGCGAAGAAACACGACATCACCGTTGTCAACGCGCCGATGTCCACTTCGCTGGCGGTCGCAGAGTTGACGTTTGGTCTCCTGCTGGCGGTTGCCCGCGAAATCCCGCGCGCAGATGCCGGCATGAAACAAGGCAAGTGGCTGAAGAAAGAACTCGAAGGTGTGGAGTTGAACGGCAAGACCCTTGGCTTGATCGGCTTTGGCCGAATCGGCGCGGAAGTCGGCAAGCGCGCCTCCGCGTTCGGGATGAGCGTCATCGCTTACGACCCGCTGATCTCGGAAGACGAAATCAAGCAACGCGGCGCAGAACCTGTGTCGATACAGGATTTGTATGCGTGGTCTGATTTTATTTCGCTTCATCTGCCGCTCAACGTGCAGACCCGCGACATGATCGGGCAGATGGCATTTTCGGAAATGAAAGACGGTGTGCGAATCGTATGCGCAGCGCGCGGCGGCATTATTGATGAATCGGCTTTGGTCGCCGCATTGAATAGCGGAAAGGTCGCCGGCGCGGCGTTGGACGTCTTCGGGGTGGAACCGCCCGGATTGACCGAAGCAGTTTCCCATCCGCGCGTGATCGCTACTCCGCACATCGGAGCACAGACAGCAGAAGCGCAATCCCGCGCATCGGAAGATATCGCGAACGAAGTGTTGGCTGTATTGCAAGGCAAACCACTACGCTGGAAAGTTAATTAATTCCATACAGGAGAACCCATGTCTGAAAAACTGAATCAACTGAAAGCCATCCTTGGCGAAGTGTCTGATCTGGGGCGGGCTATGTCGGTGCTGGGCTGGGACCAGCAGGTGAATATGCCTCCCGCGGGTGGCGAAGCGCGGGGCCAGCAACTTGGCACGCTTGGCAAGATCGCTCAGGAGAAATTCATCGCCGATGAAGTGGGCAAATTGCTCGACGACTTGAAACAGGAATTTGCCGGGGCTGACCCTGCCTCGGACGAAGCCGCGATGATCCGTGTCGCTTCAAGGAACTACGAGAAGGCAAGGCGCGTGCCGCCTTCGTTTGTCGTCGAGCAGGCTGTTGTCACTTCCAAAGCCTTCGAGGCATGGGTGGAGGCAAAAGGCAAATCCGACTTTTCCATCTTCCAGCCGCATCTCGAAAAAGTTCTCGAACTCGTGCACAAATATATTTCGTTTCATCCAAAGGCAGACCATCCGTACGATACGTTGCTCGACGACTACGAACCCGGCATGAAGACCGCGGATGTCAAAGCCATCTTCGATGAACTGCGACCGCAACAGGTCGAGTTGATCAAAGCCATCGCCGCAGGCAAGCAGGTAAAGAATGATTTCTTGCATAAGAAATATAACGAGAAGAAACTATGGGATTTCAGCGAGGAAGTCATCAAGCAGTTCGGGTACGATTTCAACCGCGGCAGACAGGATAAAGCCCCGCATCCGTTCGAGACCACGTTCAGCGTGAACGATGTGCGTATCACGAACCGCTTTGAAGCAGATAACCCGCTCGCCACCCTGTTCAGCGCCATGCATGAATCGGGTCATGCGATGTACGAGCAGGGAGTAAACCCGGCCTACGAACGCACGCCGCTGGAGAGCGGCACATCTCTGGCTGTGCATGAATCGCAATCGCGTCTGTGGGAGAATCTCGTTGGGCGGTCACTTCCGTTCTGGGAATTTTTCTATCCCAAACTGAAAAAGGTCTTTCCGGCTCAATTAGACAGTGTGAACCTCAAATCGTTCTACAAGGGCATCAACAAAGTACAGCCTTCGCTCATCCGCGTGAATGCCGACGAAGCCACCTACAACTTGCACATCATGCTCCGACTTGAGTTGGAGATCGCCATGGTCGAAGGCAAGGTCACTATCAAAGACCTGCCCGAGATCTGGAACACAAAGATGAAGGACTACCTTGGTGTGACCCCTCCCAACGATGCCAAAGGCGTTTTGCAGGATATTCACTGGTCGGGTGGTTCGATTGGTTACTTTTCCACGTACGCCCTGGGCAACCTTGTATCCGCCCAGTTGTGGGAGAAGATCAACAAGGATATCAAAGGTTTGGAAGATAAGATTCGCAAAGGCGATTTCAGCGAATTGCTCGGCTGGCTGCGCAAGAACATCCACCAGCATGGTCAAAAATTCGAGCCGCAGACTCTCGTGCAGAATATTACTGGCTCGAAGATCACACCCGCTCCATACGTACGCTATTTGAAGAAGAAATACAGCGAGATTTACGGGTTGTAGTCCGCTGTCGAAAAAATGAATCTGACAAGTCCAACGAGGCGGAGATCTGCTCGTTGGACTTGCCCATGAATCAGATGATATACCGCTTGCTTTTATTCGCTTCACTTCTCGGACTTTTGGCTGGGTGCGCCTCCCCGGCTACGAGCGCCATCCCGACTGCGATTCCCCCGGAGATCCTCCCGACCATCATCGCGCAGACTGCCGAGTCTGCGAACCGTGCTGCGTCGGAAACCGCGTTCGCCCTTTTGGCTGAAGTTACTCCCACGAACACACGTCGACCCACCTCTACATTTACTCCTGCGCCGACCTTCACCAGCACGTCCATCCCTGGGCACAAACAAGCTGCGATCATGATCACTTCACCGGGAGCCATGTCCAAAGTTATCTCTCCGATCACGTTGAATATGGATATTGCCACTGGCAAGAGCAAGATCGTGCAGGTGGATTTGTATGGCGAAGATGGGCGTCTCCTCACGCGAACACTGAAGCGCAATGTGCCAACCTCAACCGAAGGTGTTCTGCAAACGATCAAGGTCACCTTTGAGATTCGTGCGGCGTCTGAATTGGGAAGGCTCACTGTGAGTACACAGGATGAGTTCGGGCGCGTGCAATCACTTAATTCTGTGCGATTGGTATTGCTTTCTTCCGGTCTTGAAGAGATCAACACGCCGGGGAGTCCATACGAACCGATCCGTGTATTCGCCCCCGCACCGAAGGATTCGCCCTCAGGCGGGATATTAAACCTCCGCATGGACCTGTGGCCCTTCAATCTCAAACCTGTCATCGCCGAATTGATCGACCCGGAGGGGAAATCGTTGGGGCTACGCTTTATTTCGGTGAGTCACATCAACCCTCAAATGATTGAAACAACAATTCCCTACAATATTTCTGAGCCGGTCTCTGCGCGTTTGACGATACGGCAGGATGATGATCGCATTCCCGGCCTTTTTTATCTGTACTCGCAGGAAGTTTTGCTGACCCCCTAACTTGCGGAAACAATGCAGGATGGTATAATTCGCACGCTTTCCCCTCAAAGGGATGCTATCGGGGTGTGGCTCAGACCGGTAGAGCGCACGGTTCGGGTCCGTGAGGTCCCGAGTTCAAATCTCGGCACCCCGACAGTTGTACGAAGACTCCCTACCCGAGGGAGTCTTTTATT
>DAOTZF010000177.1:0-3724 GCA_034434415.1 Anaerolineales bacterium
GTGAGCGTCTGTTCGCGCACGAAATCGTCGGTGTCATCCAAACCGAGGATGATCTCGTTCAACAACGATTTCGATCCGAGTTGTGCGAGCGCCTGAATCGCCGCGGCGCGGACGCTCGCATCCGAGTCTGCAAGACGCGGAATCATATCGGGAATGGCGAGCACATTCCCCATCCGGGCAAGCATCTCGATGGCAAGACGGCGCGTGAACGCCTTTGGGTCGTTGAGCGCACCAAGAATGATCTGCACCGCTGAGGGATCGCGCTGATAGACTGCGAAGGCATCCTCCTCTTCCCCGCTGAACACTTCCGCGCGTCCCGCGCGCAGCGCCTCGACCAGCGCTTCGCCGTACGCAGGCACCATCCTCCACGTGAGATAGGCTGTGACGAGGGCAACCAACACACCGAGTAACAGTACGACTTGTGTGTCGAGGAATCGTTTACCGAGAATGATCAGCAGACCTGAAACGATCACACCGATCTGCGCGGGAACGCCGTTGTTGAACGCCAATACCTGCCCGCGCCGCTCGGAGGGAATTACATTGAAGAGCGCGTTCCATGCAGTGCCTAATAAACCGCCGAGAACAACCAGTTGCGTGAATCGCGCGAACACCGCGCCATTGATGTTAAAGTAGAAATAAAAAACAACGAACCCGACCACATAGGTGAGCGGCATGATGAGAATGGTGTTGACAATTCCCAGCCGCGTGTAGAAGCGGTTTGCGAGAAACAAGGAAACGAGGAATGTGACGAGTGTGGTAATGCCGCTGAACGTACCTTTGAATCCCGCCAAGCCTGCCTCATCCCCGACAAACTGCTGAGAGAGCGTTTCGCTGAACGGGAAGTCTACGGCAAAAAACAGCACCGAATATAAAATGGAAGTGACCGCCACGATCTTGAAGAGACTCGATTGCGATGCGAATTCGTATCCATTACGCACATCCTCCAACGGGTTGAACCGCGCGTTGGGCGGGATGATCTCCGGTTTGAAGTAATCGCGCGCCACGATCCGTGTAACGAGAAACCCGACGCTCAGCAAAAGTGCGTACAGCAATACAAGGTTTTCTGTACCCGCGAAATTGGCAAAGGCACCGGTCAGCGCGTTGCCGAGCACACTGCCCAAAATCCCCATGCTGGTGAATAACGGAAAAAGCCGCTTCGCCTGTCTGGCGTCGCACACTTCGCCGGCGGTCGTCCAGATCATCGTGCCAAGAATGACGCTCATGCCAAACGTGGTCAGCCAGAGCAACGGGAAGATCGACAATTTGAAAACTACAATGGCAACCCACTCCGCAAAGAACAGCGCGACAATGCCCCCAAACAGGTAGGTGACCACACTCGCATTCTGGAAGCGACTCAAACTCGCCGAATACATGATCGAGCCGATGAACACCACCACACCCAGCCCCATATACATGTACGGCAGAAAATCCACGTTTAAGCGCGAAAGGAAAAGCGCGAAGGCGGCGTTCTCCCCGATTCCCTGACCTGCCTGCACAGACAGGAACAGCACCGCCATCAACGCTACGAGGCGCATTTCTTCCGGGCGAATCTTCAGCAGGGCGATGAGTCTGTCCCGATTCATATCTGAATAATGCGGGTGATTCTAGCACACTCACAACCGAATATAATTGCGGGCATGCAAGGCAGACTCTTACGAAAGCACATTGCCATTCCGCAGGATCACGGCTCGTGGGTGTTCATCCTTAGCCCATTGCTCATCGGTATCTTCGCCGGGAAGATCTTCAACTACGCCACCTTTAATCTCATTGTTGCGGCAATGGCGGCATTCATGCTCCGCCAGCCGGTGACAGTGCTCATCAAGATTCTCGCAGGCCGCCGCCCAAGTGAAGAACTCCCCGCCGCGCGTTTCTGGATCGCGGTCTATGCGTGCATCGCGCTCCTAACTGTGATCGCGCTCATCCTCGAAGGCTTTGAATATGTTTTGTATCTCGCCGTTCCGGGAGGGCTCGTCTTCGGCTGGTACTTGTGGCTGGTGAGCAGACGCGAGGAAAGAAAACAGGCCGGTGTCGAGATCATCGCTACCGGTGTCATGTCACTCGCCGCACCCGCCGCGTATTGGATCGGCGTTGGACGCTACGACCCCGCGGGCTGGTGGTTGTGGATTCTCGTTTGGATTCAATCCGCGGCGAGCATCGTCCACGCGTACATGCGGCTCGAACAACGGATTCTGGATTCGGTCCCACCGCGCGCCGCACAATGGAAGTTGGGATTCCGCGCCGCACTTTACACAACATTCAACCTCGCCTCTGTTCTCCCTTTGGGCTTGCTCGGCTTTCTCCCGGCTTTGCTCTTCCTCCCCTACCTGCTACAATGGACGGAAACCATGTGGGGCATCTTCCATCCCGCTGTAGGATGGAAACCCACGCGCATCGGCGTCCGCCAATTGATCGTAAGTACGCTGTGGACTGTATTGTTCATTCTGGTTTGGAGATAACATGGACGAACTTAAATGGGAACTACTCACTGAAGTACAGGGTCGCTGGGAGGCGGATATCATCAAAGCGATGCTGGCAAGCAATGGGATCGATTCTGAATTGTTTCAGGAATCGGTAGGCTCACTCTACCCCACATCCTTGGATATGTTGGGTAGAGTTCAAATCTTCGTGCCGAAAGAACACGCAGAAATCGCCAGAAAACTTTTGGAAGAATACAACGAAGCCATGGAGTGATCTGTGAAAAACACCATCCTCCTTCTCACCGGCAACGGCATGGGCAACGCAGACGAAAAACTGCGACACCTGCTGTTAGGCAAATACCTCGACCTGATGATACAGAACAACAACCTGCCCGCCGCGATTTGTTTCTACACGGAAGGCGTCAAACTCGTTTGCGAAGGATCACCAGTTACAGAACAACTCCACACGCTTGAAACAAAAGGCGTGCGGCTGATCGCCTGCTCCACCTGCCTGACATATTTCGAACTCACGAATAAAGTGCGAGTCGGAATCGTCGGGGGTATGGGCGATATTCTCGAGGCGCAGACAAAAGCAGAGAAAGTCATCACACTTTAGGACAAGGATGGATCATGAACTTCGACCTCACCGAAGAACAAAAACTCTGGCAACGGACAGTTCATGAGTTCGTTGCCAAAGAAGTACAACCTAAAGCGCACGAAGTGGACGTGACAAGCGAATTCAACTGGGACGCGACGCGCAAGATGGGCTCGCTCGGGTTGCTCGGACTTAACATTCCCGAAGCGTACGGCGGCGCAGGCGTGGATTCGGTCAGCGCGGCGATCGCACTAGAGGAACTCGGCTGGGGATGTGGATCAACCGCACTTGCGATTGCAGCGCACAACGGGCTTGGCACCACTCCGCTGGTGTGGTTCGGGAGCGAATCCTTGAAAAAGAAATGGCTTGCACTCGTCGCGAGCGGAAAAAACAAACTCGCCGCGCTGGCGCTCACCGAGCCGGGCGCAGGCTCCGATCTGCAAGGCGGCGTGGTAACGAAAGCAGTCAAAGATGGGAACGAGTGGGTCATCAACGGCGCGAAGATGTGGTGCACAAATGCATCCATCGCGGAATACATCATCACGCTCGTCCGCACAGATGCCAAAGGCGGCTCGCGTTCACTGAGTCAAATTTTGGTGCCGACGAATTCACCCGGGCTGAAGATCGGTCCCGCCGAGAAAAAGATGGGACTGCACGGCTCACCCACACATGCGGTGATGTACGATAACGTTCGCGTACCGCTGGAGAACTT
>DAOTZF010000178.1:0-2578 GCA_034434415.1 Anaerolineales bacterium
GATAAGATGATTGCAGGTTGGCGGTACCCCAGCCGACAAACAAATAAGAAATGGAGATAACCATGAAAAATAAAATTTCTATCCTGATCGGCGGCTTGCTGATCGCGCTGGTAGTCTTTGGCGCAGTAAGCGCGACGAACGTACTGGCGCAAGGTCCAACGGATGCGCCCCTGCATGGAAAAGGTCCGGGCGGGCGCGGTCTGAGCGGCGCAGCGTTGGAAGCCGCGGCGAAAGCCCTCAACATGACAACCGACGAACTAACGGCCGCGCTGAAAAGCGGACAAACCCTCGAACAGGTGGCAGAAGCCCAGGGCGTTGATTTCGCCGATGTGCAAGAGGCGATCCAGGCGGTGCGCGAGACCGAAATGCGCGAGCGGATCGCACAAGCAGTCGAAGACGGCACCATCACGCAAGCACACGCGGATTGGCTGCTCGAGGGACTCGAGAAGGGCTTCCTCAACGGACCCGGCGGGTTTGGCTTCGGTCCCGGTCCCAAAGGTCCGGGGAATGGACAGCTGCCTACAACTCCGTAACACAATCATCTGATGGAAAACTTCCGAAGTCTCAGAGACTTCGGAAGTTTTTATTTGTGGGCGCTGATCGCGAAGCGCTCGTCGAAGCGAAGCGAAGATCCCCGAAGGGGAAACCCCCGTCATGGAATGTCTGTGGGCGCTGACTGCGAAGCGCTCGAACCCCAGTCATTTAACAGGAAAAGAAAAGCCTCACTTGGAAGTGAGGCTTTTGTGGGCGCTGAGGGACTCGAACCCCCGACCCCTTCCGTGTAAAGGAAGTGCTCTAACCAACTGAGCTAAGCGCCCGGGTCGGACTAATTATTTGTTGTACTTCCGTGTAAGGGAAGTGCTCAACCCACAGGGTGCTTCGCGACCAACTGAGCTAAGCGCCCGGGGATTGAGATTATAAGTTGAAGGTTGCAGGTTGACAAGTTGACGATTACACTTGCGCCCGGAGAAAACATGCGCATCGTTCGTTACACACCACAGGATGGAAAAAAACCGAAATACGGATGGCTGTTGGATGGCAAGGTCGGTGAGATCAGCGGAAATATCTATGGGCGCTACCGCCGGCAGGATGCCACAACGCCTCTCGCGGACGTGCGGCTGATTCCCCCGTGCGAGCCGGGCAAGATCATCTGCGTGGGACGCAACTACGTGGAGCACGCCAAAGAGTTGGGCAACGAGGTGCCGAAGGTACCGCTCATCTTCATGAAACCACCCTCATCGGTCATCGCCAATGGCGAGACCATTTTCCTGCCGCCGCAATCTGCGCAAGTGGAGCACGAAGCGGAACTTGTCGCGGTCATCGGCAAGCGAGGACGTCACATAACCGCCGAAAACGCGAAGAAACATATTTTAGGTTACACCATCGGCAACGATGTGACCGCGCGCGACCTGCAAAAATCGGACAACCAGTGGACGCGCGCCAAAGGCTTCGACACGTTCTGCCCATTCGGTCCGTGGATCGACACCGACTTCGACCCATCCGATTCGGTCATCACCTGCCGGGTGAATGGACAAATGAGACAGATGGCGTCCACGCGCGATATGGTCTTCAACGTGGGAACGTTGGTCGCCTACATCTCCTCGGTGATGACGCTCGAACCCGGCGATTTGATCTTTACCGGCACGCCATCCGGTGTGGGTGAATTGAAGAACGGCGATGAAGTGGTGGTGGAGATCGAAGGACTGGGCTGGTTGAAAAATCCTGTACGAACCGAGTCGTAAGGACGGATCGCGATCCGCCCTTAGCGCGAATCAACACACTCATTCGACACGGCGTTTTCAGCGGTGAAACTACTGAAGCGCGAGGAGTGATAACTCACATCTTCAAGCAGGGGATAATCGGTCCCAAAATAATTGTTGAACACCACCCGAAACGAATTGACCGGGGTTATGCCCGGATACAGATCTTCCTTTGCCTGCTCAGTGACGTAATACGCGTTCAGAATCGACATCCGCAGGTGCGGCGTATCTTTGCTTGGCACACCGGAGGGTCCGTGGTCGCCCATGATGATGATGATCGGGGGAATCTTCGATTTGGCAATGATGTCTTCCACTACGTTTGCGATCTGCGCGTCGATGAACTTTACGTTCGATAGATATCCATCCTCTTCATTCTCGTTCCAGAAGAATTCACCTTCGGGCGTGAAAATGAACGGCGGGTGCGGCACGAGGAAATGAGCAAAGACGAGTTTGGGTTCCTGGATCTCCTCAGGCAGGCGCTTCAATTCATTCAGGATGAAAAACGTCTGCTGGTAGTGCTCGTAATATTCAGTCTCTTTCTGCTTGGCAAGGTCGAAGCCGGGGATCAATGCCGGGATATCGAAGGCGAGGCGCGCGAAAGAAGTTTCCAACAACTGGAATTCAAATTCGCTCAAACCGCCGGTCAGGTCGATCTTGCCGGCGAGCATCTGGTTGCGCGAAAGGCGCAGGTCTTCGGCGAAGGAGAAGTGTCCGTTGGAGCGATTCTCGAAGGTGACGACCAGATATCCCTGCGAACGAAGCGTCTCGACCGCAAGGCTTGAATATAACGGGTAGAGAGTCTCCTCCTGATGATAATT
>DAOTZF010000179.1:0-3578 GCA_034434415.1 Anaerolineales bacterium
CTCCCCTGCGCCATAGACCGTGGAATTGTCCGTGCTCCATTGCAATGCTCGACGCGGTTTTTCGTACGGCAGATCGAAAGTCTGAATCTCCTCCCATGTGCTGGCATCCCATAGTTGGACGACGCTCTTACTATCACCCGCGAGCGTCGCCAACAACTTTCCGCTTGGGCTCCATGACACACCATATTGGTCGGTGTCCGACTCGATTTCTCGCGCGAGAACGAGTTGATCCCCGCCATCCCAATCCCAAAGTGTGAAGGTGGGATCTCGAAATCCACTTACGGTGGCGAATTGAGTTCCACCAGGATTCCAAGTAACGCCAAGCACGCTCTTCTCAGGTTTAAAGACCTTTTGAATTCCTTTCAAATCATCGGTGACAAGTATGACCTCGCCGCCAGAAGCCACAGCAAGGGTTTTACCGTCCCCGCTCCAACTCAATGTATATAGGCAGTGCCTGTTTGGGTTTCAAGTTTTATTTCTCGGATGAACGCGGGAGGCGCCGTCGTCCGCGCAACGGTGGGAGACGGAAGAGGCACAGAGGTAGGCGCAGGCGTGTTCTGCGCGCCGCATGCGGCAATCAATAAACCGACAATCAACGCAAGTGAAAATATTTTTAACATGGAGTCTCCTGCACACTATACACCGCCCTCCATTGTCTGGTTCCATCACAGGAAATCAGGTCAACTCAAATACTCGACCAACCCATCCACCTCCCCCGCCGCGGACATCGCCTCCGCCTCCCGCAACAGACTCACCGCAACCTGCTCCTCCACATACATCTCCCTGCAGTTGGGACAAACACGCGCGGGGACATTATTGACGGTCAACTTCATCTCGCCGCGCTCGAGAGTGACAGACGTGAGTCCGTCAACAGTCTCAGCCTGCCTGCAAAGGAGACAGATCATACTCTACGACTCTTGGAGTCTTTATTCCATTTTTCGGCATCGGGAATGTAAACAGTAATGATCGTTGTTTCGTCTGTCGCTGGATTATCGGAAGTTACTACATGGAACGGACGCTTCCCTTGAAAGCCCAGGATCAATCGACTCGGCTCGGGCATTTCTGAGGAGTAATCTTCGATAGTCTCTCCCGTTTTGATTGCACCTAAAACATTTTTCATGGAAATATGCCGTTCAAACATACGCTGAACGGCATGGACGCGGAAGATGGCTTTGGGATTATTCACTGGAAGTTGTTTGCATTGTAACTCATTGCACAACAATTAGCCTGGATTACATGGCAACTGAGAATGGTATAATGCCCGGGCTTTTATCCTGAACGACACAAAGGGACACATGAAACTTCACGAATACCAGTCCAAGGCGATTTTCGCCAAATATGGAATTCCCATCCCCAAAGGACGGGTAGCGGCTACCGCAGTTGAAGCGAAGCATATCGCCGAAGAGCTGGGGGGCCGCGTTGTTATTAAATCGCAGGTGCTGGTGGGCGGGCGCGGCAAGGCAGGCGGGATCAAGGTCGCCAAGTCTGCGGAAGAGGCGGAGCAACTCGCACAACAAATCCTCACCATGGAGATCAAAGGCCTGCCCGTGCGAAAAGTGTTGGTGGACGAAGCCGCCGCCATCGAACATGAAATCTATTTCTCCATCACGAACGACCGCGCCGCGAAAAAGCCGGTGATGATCGCATCCGGCGAGGGCGGCGTGGACATCGAAGAAGTTGCCGCGACCATGCCAGAGAAGATCATCAAACTGCACATCGATCCGCTACTCGGGCTACGCGATTATCAGTCGCGCGACATCGCCGCTTCGATCGACCTGCCGCGCGAACACTGGCGCGATTTCAGCAGGATCGCTTCGGGCTTGTGGCAGGCATATCTCGAAACGGATGCAACGCTCGCAGAGATCAATCCGCTCGTCATCACAAAAGACAATCGCCTCGTTGCACTCGATGGCAAAATGATGATCGACGACAACGCCATGTTCCGTCATGCCGACTTGAACGAAATGCGCGACATCGACGAAGAAGCACCGGCCGAGACCGAAGCGCGCAAGTACGGGCTTTCGTACATCAAGCTCGACGGCAACATAGGGTGCATGGTCAACGGCGCGGGTCTGGCAATGACCAGCATGGATATCGTCAAATTGTTCGGCGGCGAACCCGCTAACTTTTTGGATATCGGCGGCGGCGCGGGATCAGATAAAGTGGCGGCTGCGATGCGAATCATTTTGTCCGACCCGAACGTGAAGGCGGTTCTCTTCAACATTTTCGGCGGCATCACCCGTTGCGACGAAGTCGCCCGTGGAATTCTGGTCGCGATGGACGAGGTCAAACCGAAAGTTCCGATGGTCGTACGTCTCGTCGGGACGAACGCCGAAGAAGGACGCAAGATCTTGAAAGATGCAAAGATGATCACAGCAGAAACCCTCGCAGACGCGGCGAAGAAGGCTGTGGAGGCGGCGAGATGAGCATTCTTATCAACAAAAACACACGCCTGCTCGTGCAAGGAATCACCGGCAACGAAGGACTCTTCCACACTACACAAATGGTTGCCTATGGAACGAACGTTGTCGCGGGCGTGACGCCCGGTAAAGGCGGCGAATGGGTACTGGAAGGGAAAGTCCCTGTCTTCGATTCGGTCAAACTCGCAAAAGACGCGACCGATGCCAATTGCGCGGTGATCTTCGTCCCTGCGCGATTCGCCCCCGACGCGATGTTCGAAGCCGCGGACGCGGGCATCCCGCTCATCGTGTGCATCACAGAGGGTGTTGCCGTCCAGGACATGATGCGCGTGAGAAACTATCTCGACCAGAAAAATGTCCGCCTGGTGGGACCCAACTGCCCCGGTATGCTAACGCCCGGCGAAGCGAAAGTCGGAATCATCCCCGGTAATATTGCCATCCCCGGCAACATTGGTGTCGTATCTCGTTCAGGAACTCTAACGTACGAAGTGTTGTACGCGTTGAAACTGGTCGGCATGGGTGCGTCCACGTGTGTGGGCATCGGTGGCGACCCTGTCAATGGAACGAACTTCATTGACGTGTTGGAAATGTTCGAGCACGATCCGCACACGGAAAAAGTTGTGCTCATCGGCGAGATTGGCGGCACAGATGAAGACAAAGCCGCAGATTTTATTGCGTCGAAGATGACGAAACCGGTCGTTTCATTCATTGCCGGTCAGACCGCCCCTCCCGGCAAGCGCATGGGGCACGCCGGCGCGATCATCGAAGGAGGCGCAGGTACAGCCGAAGGCAAGGTCAAAGCCCTTGAAGCCGCCGGAGTGAAAGTGGCGAAACACCCGGAAGAGATTCCATCCCTCCTCAAGTAAGGGCACGATATATCGTGCCCTTACACCACAACCATTTAAACTCATAGAGCCGTCCAACGAGGACGGCTCTACGGTTATAATCGCCACAAAAGGATTACTTGTGCGCGTCGATGTACGAGACAGCGTCACCGACGGTGGTGATCTTCTGCGCCGCTTCGTCCGAGATCTCAGCACCGAACTTGTCTTCGAACGCCATGATCAATTCCACCAGGTCGAGCGAATCAGCCTCAAGGTCCTCACGGAAGCGGGCTTCCGGCGTGATCTTCGCCTCGTCCGCGCCGAGCAAATCCTT
>DAOTZF010000180.1:0-3366 GCA_034434415.1 Anaerolineales bacterium
GTAATGTAGATTGGCACATGGCGGCGTCCATCGTGAACGGCTATAGTGTGCCCAACCATTTGGGGGAAGATCACGCTGGCACGACTCCATGTGCGCAGCACTTTCTTCTCGCCTTTCTGGTTCATGGCTTCAATTCTCTTCAACAGCTTGGGTTCCACGAAGGGACCCTTTTTCAATGATCGTGACATGCTTACCTCAAATCCAATTAGCGATTCGTCTTGCTTCGACGACGAACAATATATTGATCGGTCTTCTTGTTGCGCCGGGTTTTATAACCAAGAGTCGGCTTACCCCATGGGCTTTTCGGCCCGGGCAAACCAATGGGCTGGCGTCCTTCACCTCCGCCGTGCGGATGATCGCGCGGGGTCATTGCGGAACCGCGAACAGTCGGGCGGATTCCCTTGTGGCGTTTCCGACCTGCTTTACCAAGTTTGATGTTCCCATGGTCGAGGTTCCCAACCTGACCAATTGTCGCGTAACAAGTCTGGCGGATGAGCCGCACCTCACCAGAGGGCATGCGGACCTGGGCAAAATCGCCTTCTTTCGCGAGTAATTGCGCCGCGCCGCCTGCAGAACGAACCAACTGACCGCCGCGTCCATCCTTGACTTCGATGTTATGGATGAGCGTACCGACCGGGATGTTCGAGATGGGCAACGCATTACCAGATCGGATCTCGGCTCCTGCACCTGCCATAACTGTATCGCCAACTTTGAGATCGGTCGGCGCTACAATGTATCGTTTCTCGCCATCCGTGTAAAAGAGCAGGGCGAGGCGCGCGGTGCGGTTCGGATCGTATTCGATCGCCGCGACCTTCGCAGGGATATTATGCTTGTCGCGTTTAAAATCCACGATGCGGATGAAACGTCGGTGTCCGCCGCCGCGATGGCGAACGGTCACACGTCCGTAACCGTTGCGTCCGCCACTCTTCCGCAATGGCAGAAGGAGCGAGCGTTCTGGTGTAGATTTGGTAATCTCCTCGAATGTGTAGCCGGTCATTCCGCGCGTGCCCGGCGTAACGGGTTTATATTTTTTTACTGGCATTACTGCACCCCTTCAAAGATTTGAAGTGTCTGACCTTCAACCAATGTGACAATCGCCTTTTTAACACCGGCCTTGCGTACGAGCAATCTGCGGCTTCGTAGTCGGCGGCCACGTTTGGCTGGGGTATTGATAATATTTACGCGCGCAACCTTCACATCGTATAAGGTTTCGACCGCATCTTTCACAGAGGTGCGTGTGGCGAAATCAGCAACCTCGAACGAATACTGGTTCAACTTACCGGACTGGTAATTGGTCTTTTCAGTTACGAGAGGGCGGCGAAGTACATCATAGATCGTTGTCATCGTAGTCTCCTATCCTAAACTTGCCGCCAGCGCATCGAGCGTTTTTACGGGAAGCACCAGTTTGTCGTAATTGAAAAGATCACGGATATTTAGATAACCCGCGAGCAAAACCTTTGCGGTTTCAAGGTTATCCGCGGATCGCATGGCCATTTCATACGATTGATCCTTCTGTGGAAGGACCACCAACGCGGTGGATCCACCGATCAGGTTGCTTAAGGTCTGTGCCATCACGCGTGTTTTTGCCTCGGTCATGTTTAGATCATCCACAACCACAACACTGGATTCAGCCGCTTTCGCCGACAGTGCCGAACGAAGCGCTGCCTGCCTCATCTTCTTGGGCATGCGTTGTTTATAACTGCGCGGGTGCGGTGTGTGGATACGACCGCCTCCCACCCACTGGGCTGCCCGGCGCGAACCTTGGCGGGCGCGACCGGTCCCTTTTTGCTTCCACGGCTTGGCGCCGCCGCCTGCGACTTCACCGCGCACTTTGGTATCGTGCGTGCCGAGTCGTGCATTTGCCATCTGGCGCACATACGCCTGATGCATCAAATCTACATTAATGGGTGCTTCAAAGATCGCGGCGGGGAGTTCCACTTCGCGAAGCTTTTTTCCCTCGAGGTTCAAAACGTCTACTTTCATCTCATCAATTCCTTGTGCGCCTATTGCTTGCGCGCCTCTTTGATCACCACGAGTCCGCCTTTGCCGCCAGGCACTGCGCCATTCACGCCTAACAGATTGCGCTCCGTATCCACGAGAACTACTTTCAACGCTTGCACAGTAACGCGGTCCGTTCCCATGTGACCAGCGCCGCGCGAATTCTTGAAGACGCGGCCGGGAGTCGTACCCGATGAACGTGAACCGGGAGCACGATGCCTGTCAGATTGACCGTGAGTCTTTTTACCGCCTGCAAAGTGATGCCGCTTCACCGCACCGGCAAATCCTTTCCCTTTGCTCGTGCCGACCACGTCCACACGCTCACCCACTGCGAACACATCCACAGTGACTTTGTCGCCGATATTTGCGGCATCCTTTGTGCGGAACTCGCGGATGAAACGAAGCGGAGGGAGTTCACTCGCTTTCAAATGACCCAATTCCCCGGAAGAGATTTTCTTCGGGTGAACTTCACCAAACCCCAATTGGATCGCGGCGTACCCGTCGCGATCCTGGTTGCGGACCTGTGTAACGTAACACGGCCCAGCTTCGATGATCGTCACAGGATACGCGACGCCTTGCTCATCGAAGATCTGGGTCATGCCGATCTTCTTTCCAATAAGCCCTTTCAACATGCTCAATTTTCTCCTTCAAGAAATTTTGCGAGACTGTCAGCCCGGGCTTGGGCTGCATCATCTCCGGACAGCGCAGTAAACAACCTGACGGGACGCTCAGGGTTTTGTTGTCCCGGGTAGTGTCGTTCTTGCGCTGGCGAAAATCGAGAGCAGAGATTCAACGTGCGGTCTCTACTCTCGAGAACGACCAACTATATTTTAATTTCGATATCCACGCCCGCAGGCAGTGAAAGCCTCATCAACATGTCAATCGTCTTCGAATCAGGGTCAAGAACATCAATCAGACGATTGTGAGTGCGAATCTCGTAATGCTCGTGCGAGTCCTTGTCTATGAATGTCGAGCGCCGTATTGTAAACCGTTCGGTCTTGGTTGGCAAGGGTACAGGACCCACAACATGCGCGCCGCTGCGCTCGGCAGTTTCGACGATGCGTTTGGCGGTCGAGTCGAGCACTCGGTGATCGTACGCTTTAAGGCGGATGCGGATTTTTTGCTTGGTCATGCCATTTCCTATTCGATGATTTTGGTAACGACACCGGCGCCGACGGTGAGACCGCCTTCACGGATGGCGAACTTGGAGCCCTGTTCGAGTGCGACAGGCACAATCAGTTCCACCGTCAGGTTCACGTTGTCGCCCGGCATCACCATCTCCACACCCTGCGGCAACTCGATGTTACCTGTCACATCCATCGTGCGGATGTAGAACTGCGGTCGGTAGCCTGAGAAGAACGCCTTGTG